>JAICQI010000778.1 GCA_025937955.1 Pyrinomonadaceae bacterium | reverse complement strand
GGCAGAGTGGGCCGCGGAGTTCGAGCGCAAGGCGCGGATGATCATCGATGCACGCTGCTCAAATTAGGAAGAATGAGGCTTGCCTCAAAAGTAGGAATCGTACTTGGATCGGGTCAGTACAGGGAGCGGTAACGACCTGGCCAAAACGATGAGGATCAAGAATGGTTAGGAAATATCGCATGCTGATCAGTGACCAGGTCGCTATCGCTCCCTGTACTGACCCGATCCAAGATGATTTTGGACTTTTGAGGCAGCGCCGAAGAATGATCGCAGGGTAACAAGGTTATGCAATCAGAACTGCCGTCTCACAGTAATCGAAAACCAAAACGCTTTCTCGCCTGGTCCGTACTTAACCGGGATTTGTGCCAGTTGGAATTCTTCGGGCGCGTGCTCGAAGAAGCAGCTGACAAGACGACGCCCGTCCTCGAGAAATTAAAGTTTCTGTCAGTGTTTTCCTCGAACCTCGACGAGTTCTTCATGGTCCGTGTCTCCGGTATCAAGGAGATGATGCCTATCGAAGACATCGGACCAATGCCCGGCGAATTGACGCCGGAGGAACAACTGGTCGTCATTCGCAAACGTGTGCTCACGCTTGTCGAAGAGCACACCCGTTGTCTGCGTGACGAAGTGCTCCCGGAGCTCGAGTCGCACGGCGTAATCATTGCGCGTTACGAATCGCTTTCCGAAGACGAAAAACGCAGCCTGTCCGAGTACTTCATGAAGAACATCTTCCTGGTGCTGACTCCACAGGCTGTCGATCCGGCGCGCCCGTTTCCTTACATTTCGAACCTCAGTCTCAACATCGGACTCACCGTCGCGAGCAACCCTGAAGACACGCTCGCCGGATCGCCATTGGGCAATGAGGTCCGGTTCGTGCGCATAAAAGTGCCGCCGGTCGTGCCGCGCCTGATCCCGATCAAAGACGGCGAGCGGAAGTTTGCGTTAGTCGAAGAGGTAATCGAGGCCAACATCCATAATTGCTTCCCGAGCATGAACCTGAGCAAGGGACATCTGTTTCGCGTCACGCGTGACGCCGATGTCGAGATCCGCGACGACAAAGCCGCCGACCTGCTGAAGCTCATTAAAGAATCGCTGCGTGAGCGCCGTTTTGGTTTGGCCGTTCGTCTGGAAGTTTCGTCGTCAATGCCGAGCGAGATGGTTGAGTACCTGACCAACTCGCTCCATATCGAGAAGGAAGACGTTTACGAAATCGATGGACTGCTGGATGTGCCGGATCTGATGGAGCTTTATAGTCTCGACTTGCCTGAGCTCAAGGACAAGCCGCTCAAGGCGGTGGTGCCGCCTGCGCTGCGGAACAGGGAATCGCTCTTTGACGCAATCAAAAAACAGGACGTGTTGCTTCATCACCCTTACACGTCGTTTGGAACGATCGTGGATTTTATTGACGCCGCCGCGCAGGATCCGCAGGTCGTAGCGATCAAGATGTGTCTCTACCGCACCGGTAAGAAGTCGCCGATTCCACAGGCACTGATCCAGGCAAGCGAGCGTGGCAAACAGGTCACCGCTGTGGTCGAGATCAAGGCCCGGTTTGACGAAGAGCACAATATCGAGTGGGCCAAGCGGCTCGCCGAGTCCGGCGTTCACGTCGTTTATGGGCAAGTAGGATTAAAGACGCACAGCAAAGTAGCGCTGGTAGTAAGGCGCGAGCAGGACGGTCTTAAAACCTACACCCACATATCCACCGGAAACTACAACCCGACGACGTCGAGGCTTTACACGGATCTGGGGTTGCTGACGAGCGATTCCGTGATAGGTGATGACGCGACCGACCTGTTTAACTTCCTGACAGGTTTCTCGATGCAGAAGGAATTCAGCCGGCTGTTGGTTGCGCCGATGAATCTGCGTCGCCGCATGATGCAGTTGATCAAACGTGAGACTGAACATGCGTTAGGAGGTCGTCCGGCGCACATCGCGGCAAAGGTCAATCGTTTGACTGACCTTCAAATTATCGAAGCGCTTTACGAAGCGTCGCAGGCGGGCGTGAAAATCGATCTCATCGTGCGTGGCGGGTGCATGATTCGCCCGGGCGAGCCGGGACTTTCTCAAACTATTCACGTCAGGAGCGTGGTGGGTCGGTTCCTCGAACACAGTCGCATCTTCTACTTCGCGAACGCAGGTGACGAGGAAGTCTACATCGGTTCGGCTGACTGGATGTCGCGCAATCTCGATCGTCGTGTGGAAGTGGTGGTGCCGGTGCTCGATCCGCAGTTGAAGAAGTATTTGAAAGACACGGTGATTGCGGCATACCTGCGTGATAACGTAAAAGCCAGGGTCATGAACTCTGATGGTAGCTATGCGTGTCCACCAATGGACATCGGCGAAGAGCCCTTCAACAGCCAGCTATTCTTCGAAGGCCAAAACAGCTCACCGCCTGTCGGAAACGTTCATTCGTTGAAAAGAAAACGATTGTGGTCTAAGCAATAGATAGCCACAAAAGGCAAAAAAGACACAAACTGATTCTTTTGTTCGGAGTAGATTTCTATTCTGTGTTCGGTGTGCCTTTGTGTGGCGCGAAAGGATGACGAGTTATGAAGAGTGTGACTTTAGCGGTGCTCGGGACGTTTGCTGTTTTGCTGATTGGTACTGGCCTTTTAGCTTACGTTTTTCGCGATGGCTCGAGACCTGCTGTAACTACGAGCGCTACACCATCGCCTGCACCCGCTCAGAACCAACCTCAACCTGACGTTCCGTTGCTTGGAGAATTGTTTGGACCAGATGGTACGGGTCTCTCGCCCGCGAGTTTTGCGAGTTGGGAATCGACGTCCGCGAAAATTGCATTGCGGTTTTCTCTGGCTGCGTTCTTAGCGGCGTTGCTGGCGTTTCGTCCGAGACGCGGCGTCTCGGTCGCACGCCGTAATCCCTACGTGGCCCAGACGCAAATTCTGATGGCGGTGGTGGCGGGCGGCATGATGATGGTCGTCGGCGACAGTGCGGCGCGCGCTTTTGGAATTTTTGCGGCGGCCTCGCTCGTGCGCTTCCGCACTAATATTCGCGACCCTAAAGAGATAACCGTGCTGCTGGTCTGCCTGGGAGTAGGTTTGGCGTCGGGCGTCGGGCGCTGGGACATGGCAGTTATCCTGACGGTCTTCGTACTGATCGCCTTGTTT
>JAICQI010000851.1 GCA_025937955.1 Pyrinomonadaceae bacterium | reverse complement strand
GAAGGCGATCACGTCTGCTGCAAACTGCTGTAACGCGTAGCCTCCCACTGGACGATCCGAATCGCCGTGTCCGCGCTGGTCCAATATGTAAACGCGATACTTGTTGTCGAGCAGCGGCAACACCTGGCTGAACGAAAACCACGAATCGGTGTAACCATGCAGCATGATCACCGGAATTCCGGCCGCATCACCTTTGTACGCATATCGCAGGCGCACGCCGGTTTTAAGGATGGCGCTCGAAAACTGCACTTCCGACGCCGCTTTGGCAGCCGAGCCGGGCGCCCCGCCGGTCGCAACACCGGCGAGCGACGCTATGGTGAGCTTCGTGTCGGCGTATTGCCACGACTTCTCGAATTCACCCTGGACAGACTTCGCGGCGCCTTCCTTGCCCTGCTTTCGCAAACTCTCGGCAAGTCCGAACAGCGCGCGTCCGTTGCGCGGCCGTCGCAGAATCTCGTCGCGAAATACTTTTTCTGCCGCTTTGTTGTCGCCCTGCAGCAGTAACACGCCGCCGAGAACTTCACGCACCGGGAGATCCCAGTCTGCCGGTTCTGCGTAATAGGTTGCATCTTCCGCGACGATCGCCTTGTTCAAAAGATCGATACCAGCCTGTTTATCACCACGAGCCAGTGCGATTTTGGCTTCGAGCTCTAGTTCGCCGACCTTGGTCACGTCCGCGGCCGCGTTGTTGAACACTCGCACTTCCGGCGTCATGGTCTTGTTGACCGCGCGCAGCGCAGCCAATTCTGCTTCAGCCTGCGACGTCTGTTTTGACGCGGCGTACGCACTGCCACGTGCAAAGTGCCAGAACGCTGTCACGATCTTCAGTGACGGATCCGGTTTCGGCTCTTTCAGGATTTCATCCCATTTGCCAAAACGCGTCATCGACACGAGCGGATATGGCGCAAACATTTCCAGCATCGGCATCGCCTTGAGCAATGGCTTAACATTCGCTTCGAGTTCGCGCGAGGATTTGATCGAGTCAGCATAACGTCCATTCATCGCGCTTGCTGCCGCGAGGAAGTGGATGTTGTGGTTGTAGTACATCGCCGGATAGAGGCCATTGTTGCCGCTCTTCGTGATGTACTCGCGATCGACAGCAATCGCATCTACATTTGATTTCGCTGCCGCGTAGTAGTCCCCGGTGCGAATATAGACGTGCGACGGCATGTGGACCAGGTGACCCGCCTTCGGCGCGATTTTTCCGAGACGATCGGCGCTCGGCAATGCGCGCTCGGCATTGTTTGAAGCTTCAACGGCGTGAATGTAGTAATGATTCGCGCCGCTGTGATTCGGATTGCGACGCAACACACCTTCAAGCACGGACACGATCTCGAGCGTGCCTTCTTCCGGCTTGCCGTCGAGCGTCCAGAGTTTCCACGGACGCAGGTTCATCATGCTTTCGGCGTAGAGCGTGGCGGCGTCGAGATCGTCCGGATAGTTTCTCGCGAGCTCACCCATGGCGTTCTTGTAGTCGACTTCGAGCTTACGTTGGTCAGCCTGAAGTTCTTTTGAGTAACGCTTCGAGAGCGCGTTGATATAAGCGCGATCGTGCTCCGACGCTTTGGGCGCGAGCTCGATTGCCTTTTGTAGATGGGCATAGGCCTCGAGCAATGCCGGGCCACCGGCCGGAACGTTGTAATTCGAACCCATGGCGAGCGCGACGCCCCAGTAAGCCATGGCGAGTTGCGGATCGAGTTTGGCGGCTTGTTTGAACGAATTTACCGCCTCTTCATGGTTAAAACCATATAGATATGCCAATCCCTGATTGAAAAATTTCTGGGCTTCCGGATTGTTGGTTGTTACCGGGTGATCGATGTCGCCGAGTCCAGCTTCCAGGGCCACGGGGGCCGCAGCTTTAGCTGGAGCGTGGCTGCCGTGTTGACCAAAAACTGCAATGGGAAAGAGCAGCAGAATCGCTAAGAACAGGTGCCTCATATGAAATCTCCTGCACCGGCAAACCATGCCGGCAGTGGCTGTCACGAGTTAAATCATTCAAAGTCTAACGCGCAATGGTGCCTTGAATTGGGTCAGTTATTACGCTCCATACTTCAAATGCACCACTTTTGCTTTGCCTTTGGCGTAAACGGTGACGATGAATAAGTCGTCAAACTTCTGCTCGTCGATGGTCGGAACGGTGTCGCCGCCGAGCATTCTGATCACGTCTGGCATCCAGTTGCTGTGACCGATGACGAGGGCGCTCTCGCCCGGTCGTTGCATTATCTTGTTGATCAGCTCCGCGGTGGATTCTTCCGAGATCAGTCGCAGGTTCGACGGATTTGGTTTGAGCGTCAGCGAGGTGACCGTCGCGCCAGATTTGGCGACCAGCGGTTCGGCCGTCAGCTTTGTCCTGGCAAACTGCGACGTGTAAATGGCCTTAATGTTCGCGCCCGCAAGGATTCGCGCCAGCTCCTGAGACCGCGCGACGCCTTCTTTCTTCAACGGTGGATCCTGTTTCGGCTCGTCTTCTTTCTCGGCGTGCCGAACGACAAACACGGTAATGGGTTTGAACTCTTCCTGTGCGATTGCAGTCTGACAAAACACTGCAAACGCGCTCAGTAACGCGACTAGCATCAGCGATTTTTGCTTCATTTTCTATTTTGTGCCTTTTGTGCCTTTTTGTGGCTAAATTTTCTGTGCCTTTGTGGCGTGATTAAGGTTTCCATCCGGGCGGCGCTTC
>JAICQI010000697.1 GCA_025937955.1 Pyrinomonadaceae bacterium | reverse complement strand
CGCCTCCTTGGAGTGCGGTGCCTTGGCACCGCTTTGGTAGTCTGAATCGCAACTCATACCAAAGCGGTGCCAAGGCACCGCACTCCAAGGAGGCGCTCACTCAAAAATGCTTGCTTTACTAAAGCACGTAGCCTGAAAAAACTGTCGCCGAGCGGGCGATTCCGCACTAAACTCTCAAAAATCTGTGCCACGGGTGTTAATAAAGCCTTAAACCCTTCGTCTATCAGGGTGTAGACGAAGGAGAACACCCTTGCAGGCAGCAGCACTTAAACCCTTGCAATTAGTGAAAAATCAACCCGCCAGCGAGCTGGAAACCCTTTTCCAGGCACATCACGGCCGAGTTTTTCGGACCGCACAGCGTATTACGGGCAGTGCCGCCGACGCTGAAGATGTGCTCCAAACGGTCTTTCTTCGGTTGGTTAAAGGCCAGGACGATTACGACTGGTCACAAAACCCCGAGGCTTACCTCTCGCGCGCGGCGATTAATGCTTCCCTCGATTTGCTCCGCAGTCGCACGCGGTCAAAATCCGTGGCGCTCGACGAGAGCGAACTCGATTCAATAGCGAGCACGTATCGCAGTCCTGAGGCGGTCCACGCCGACAGCGAACTGCGGGAACTGGTGCGCCAGGCCGTTGCGCGGCTCGGAAAAACTGCCGGGGAAATGTTTGTCCTGCGTTATTACGAAGGTTTTGACAACAAGGAAATCGCGGCACTTATGAAAACTTCGCCGATGGTGGTCGGTGTTGTCCTCCATCGCGCGCGTACGAAACTGAAAAAAGAGATTGGGCACTATCTGGAGAAACATCATGAGAGATAAGGAAAATCAAATCCTCGATAAAGTTACTGCCGAAATCCGCAGCGAAAAGGTCGATCAGACAGCAGTTTCGGCAGCGGCAGACCGTGTTTGGGCGCGTGTTTCCGCTGCTGCCGGTGAGACGGAATTTCAGTTGCCCACCGTCGACCATATTGAAGGTTGTAGAGACTTTCAGTCACTGATACCTGCTTACATGGCAGGCAAACTTTCTGAGGCCCGTTCACTGTTGCTGGTGGACCACACACACGAGTGCATCCCCTGTCGCAGAGCGATGAACGAAGCGCGTTCGAAGCGCACGGTCAAGGTCATGCCGGCCGCACGCAAGCCGCTGTTCTCGTTGCAACCGGTCGTGATGCGCTGGGGTATTGCGGCAGCGCTGGTCATCGGTCTCGGACTGCTGGCCGTCCCGTTTGTGCAAAAGTTCTGGCCGTACGGATTTGAAGCCACCGTGCAGGCTGCGGAAGGATCGGTTTACCAGATCGCCGACACGCACACAGCGCACGTCAACAACGGCGCCAAGTTGCAACAAGGTGAGAAGGTGCGCACTGCGAAAGACGGTCGCGCCGTTGTGCGGCTGAGCGACGGTTCATTGATCGAAATGAAGGATCGTTCCGAACTTTACCTGACGAAGTCGAGCAACGGAACCACCATTCACCTCAATCGCGGCAGCATCGTTGTCGAAGCAGCCAAGCAGAAAGACGGACAATTGTTCGTCGAAACTGCTGATTCGCTTGTTTCCGTGACTGGCACCGTTTTCTCGGTGAACAACGGCACCAAGGGGTCGCGCGTCTCGGTGATTGAAGGTGAAGTGAAACTGAATCACGCGTCGAGTGAGCGTGTGCTTCGTCCCGGCGATCAAGCGACTACCAATCCTGCGATTGCGATGATCCCGGTGAAAGATGAAGTCTCCTGGAGTCGCAACGCAGAGCGATATGCGGCGGTGTTGAATGGTCTGGCTGTGCTCAAGAGTGAGTTGAATAAAGTTCAGCAGCCCGGCGTGCGCAATTCCACGCACCTGCTCGACTTGATGCCGGAGGGCACAGTCGTTTACGCGGCGTTGCCGAATCTGGCCGATTCGATTGTTGAGTCGCATCGCGTTATTCAGGAACGCATGAGTCAGAACCCGGCGCTGCGCCAGTGGTGGGAGAAAGAGCAATCAGGCAGAGCGCAGAACATGGATAAGGTTGTGGGAACGATTCGACAGTTTGGTTCCTACCTGGGTGATGAGATTGCGGTGTCGGTTTCAATGGATGACAACGGTAAACCTGATGAGCCACTCGTTCTTGCCGAACTGAAGAACTCGCAAGGTTTCAGGCAGTTTCTCGAACAGGAAATCGCGAAGTACTCGAGCGACAAGAAAGGCGGGCCCGAAATCGAGTTTATCGAGAATCCGGCTTCCGCAACGCCACTGTCTGGCGACAGCAAAGAAAAGCTGTACATCTGGATTCAGGACAACTTGATGGCCGCGAGTCCGAAGTTGCAGCAGCTTCAGAGTGTCGCGACGGCGATTAGCAACGGAAACATGAGCAGCTTCAAATCGACTCCGTTCCACAACCGTATCGCGCAGGTCTATCATGAAGTCGCTGGTTTACTCGTTGCAGCAAACCTCGAGAAGGTTGTTGAAAAGACCAAAGCGGAACGCGCTAAGGGTCCGGATGCTGCAAAGCAAGAGAATGCGTTGAACCGGTTAGGTCTTCTGAGTGTGAAGTACTTCGTGCTTGACCAGAAGGACAGCAACGGAAAGACGCACACGCAGGCTTCGCTGTCGTTCAACGACGCGCAGCGTGGCATTCCCTCGTGGCTGGCTGCTCCCGGACCGATGGGTTCGCTGGAGTACATCTCGCCTGACGCGAATGTCGTCGCCGGTTTCGTCGTCAAGAATCCAGTGTCACTGGTCGACGAGCTGCTGGGTGTTTTGGAAACCGTGTCGCCTGAGTTGCGCAAGAATCTCGACAAACAACAATCGGAGCGCGGCCTCGACATCCGCAACGATATCGCCGCGCCCTTAGGCGGTGAATTTGCCTTCGCGATTGATGGACCACTGCTTCCGACACCTTCGTGGAAGCTGGTGTTTGAAGTCAACGATCCGGCGCACCTGCAACAAACGCTCGAGCGCGTGGTTGGTGAAGTGAATAAAGAAGCTGCGAAGTTTGGTAAAGGCAACCTGGCCTGGGAACAGACCGACATCGGCGGCCGCATCTACTACACGCTGCGATCGAAGGACTTCGGTTTCCTCGAAGTGAACTACACCTACGCCAACGGCTACTTGATCATTGGCCCGAGCAGGGCGCTGGTCGAGAGGTCGTTGAGAGCGCGTGACAATGGTTTGTCGCTGCTGCGTTCGCAGAAGTTCACGGCAGGACTGCCGGCTGATGGTAACGCAAACTTCTCGGCGGTCTTCTATCACAACATCGGTGGCCTCGTGCCGGCGGGACTTGCCAGCACAGCTGACAAGCTGCCGAGTGGACCACAGCAGGCAGTGAAAGCAATTACAGCCGATATGCCGCCGACGCTTGCGTATGCTTACGCGCAAGGCGACAGCATCACGTTTGCGGCGAACACTGAAGGTGGCCCATTCGGATTAGGACCAGCAACACTCCTGGGAATGCCCAACGCACTCGAGATGCAGAGCATCATCCAACGAGGCATGGGCGGCAAGTAGTAATTTTTACGCCGAAGGCGTTGGCTAATTTCAGCCCAGGGTTGGAGCGCAAGCGACAACCCTGGGATTTAAAGCTGAAAAGCTGGACCAACCCTGAAAGGGTTAAGCTCTGCGTTTTTAACCCTTACAGGGT
>JAICQI010000273.1 GCA_025937955.1 Pyrinomonadaceae bacterium | reverse complement strand
CAGATCGCGGATCACTTTGAAAAGAATGTCTTCTACGGTGGTTTGACTTACAACAGCCATCCGCTTGCTTGTGCGGCAGCGCTGGCGACGATCGCAGTGTATGAAGAGGACGATTTGATCGAGAATGCACGGCGCATGGGTAAGGTCATGCGTGGTCTGCTCGAAGACCTGGAAAGCCGGCATCCGTCGGTCGGAGCAACGCGCAACATCGGGCTCTTTGGGATTGTCGAGTTGATCCGCAATCGAGAGACGCGAGAGCCGATGGCGCCGTTCAACTCAGCGTCGCCTGAGATGCAGGCGTTGGGCAAGTTCTTCCGTCAGGAAGGACTTTACACTTTTGTGCGTTGGAACACGTTCTTCACAAACCCGCCGCTTTGCATTACTGAGGCGGAGCTGCGCGAAGCATTCGCGATCATCGACAAGGGTCTCGAGATCACCGATCAGGCCACAAAATAGATCCAGCCACAAAAAGGCACATAAAGCACAAAAGAAGAATTTCATTTGTGCTTTTTGTGCCTTTTTGTGGCTTTACTTTTACCGTCCGGCTTTGGGGCGCTTCGGGTTTTTGCGCGGCGCGCTCATTGCCGCATCTTCATCTTCAGCCATGTCGATGTTTTGGCGCGAGCCTGCGGCTTGCAAAACCTCTGATCTCTTTCCCAGTTTGTTTTCAGCACCCGAGCGTGGGCTCTGCTTCTTTCCTTGTCCGGTCGGTGGTTGATTTATTCTCTTAGCCATTTCACCTTCGATTCCTTTCTGGTGCCGGCTGCGAATCCGTCAGGTTCGACTCGTCCCGCGCCTGATGCGGTGGATCAGCGCGCTGCACGTTCGGATTCTCGCGTTCGCGCATTGCCTTGTTCTTCTTGTCCGTTCGCATGTGATCTTTCTTCGCACGATCTTTGTCTGACATTGCACTCCTCCCTCAGCTCGCTTTTGTGGTTAACGCTTGCGCGCGCGACACAGTGCCACTGTCTTCGTACGGCGCTGCGTGCTCCTCCGAAATCCGATAACGCAGAAAACCGCCCACACCACCCAGTTGCTCCAGACGCGTACTGTCTTCAATAAACGTCACCTTCGCAGACGAATAAACGTTCGCCCGGCGCACGAGCTCGTCGGCAACTGTCCGTTGGTTCAGTGGGTCAGGCAGCGCCTCGTCGTTTTTATAAAGCTTCAAGACTTTGTCAACTTCTTCTTCGTCAAACTGAATACCGTTCGGCTTAGCGACAATCAGCATCTCCTCGACCTGCCCGTTTGACAGCGCCGCCAGCGTCTCAGGCACACCAGCGACACCGAGATCGTCGGCACGATATTCATTCAGCAACCGCTCAACCTTTTCCATATCAGTCAGCGAATCGTGCCGTTGAAAGGCCGTCAGAGATTCGTCCAGCAGCTCATGCTCAGGTGTGTCGATACCAAGACTCAGAGCGTCAATAACTTTCTCTTCAATCGTCTTCGGCATTTGCTCGCGCAGCAAAGGAATCACCACCGCTTCGTCGCCGGCAAGGACGATGTGCTCAATATTTTCGTCAAGGACGATCTTCTCGAGCATCTCGACAACTTCCTTCGCATGCTGCAAGTGATAATTCTGTTCGTGTCGCTGGTAACGCGCCTGCGACCACCCACCAACCTTCGTGTGCTTCGTCTTTACATTCTCCACTGCCTCGCGATTGACCGCCCGACCGGCCGCGAAGACAAAGATCTGCGCGCGGTTCGTGTCCGCAAGTACCACTGCGTATCGCCGATACTGATCAATCAGCCGCGCCAGCGGATAGAAGTGCGGTCGATCGGAAATAAACAATCGATTCCGTTCGAACGGAGCATCAAACAGGCCGACTTCAAACCAATCCTCCGCGGCCGAGCAGGCGAAGATAGCGAGTCCCTGAATGGAGACCGGAACTTCATCTTCCAGGTAGCGCATGATACGGACAAAGTCTTCTTCAAAACTCTGTCGTTCCTCCGACTGGTTTTCGTAAGACTTACTGCGTTCATTTAACTGCTTCTTCACAAAAGGAAGGAAAGTCCGCTGTCCCTGCTCATTCACGCGCGCGTCCAGGTAAAGACTGATTACCGGCGCTGGTATCGGCTCAAAATCGATGAGACGTTCGAGCAGCTTATCCGGCAAGGTTGTTTCCGTCGTTTGTTTCTCAGCATCTGCTATCCGATTTTCCATAAGTCATCTCCGGTCGACATTGTTCTGATTACGTACGTGGCTGTCCGCAGAACAATCTACAAAGTGAACAACTACATTCACTTTTCTTGACGATTGCAACGGCTCAGGATGGAAAGGCACGTAGGGTTCCACGGAGCAGGAGTTGCGTCGATCGTGGTCACTATGACCACCGGAAACGACATCATTAAGTTAGCAGCGCTCGCGGCCGGCGCTGTCGTACTCAAGTCAGCCTTGAACCACCTCCGCGAATACGATCTCAAGAACAAGACCGTCTTGATCACCGGTGGCTCGAGGGGTTTGGGTCTCGTGATGGCGCGAGAGTTCGCGCTTGAAGGCGCGCGCCTGGTTCTTTGCGCGCGCGACGAAGAAGAACTGCAACGTGCGCAAAGTGACATAGAAAGTTATGGCGCCGAAGTGATGACCGTTCCGTGCGACGTAACCAATAAGCAGTCAGTGGACGACATGGTCGCTACCGTTAATAGTCGCTTCGGTGGCGTAGACGTGCTCGTCAATAATGCCGGCGTCATTCAAGTCGGACCGATCGAGGTAATGACAACTGAAGATTTCGAAATGGCGATGAAGGCGCACTTCTGGGGACCGCTTTACACGACGATGGCCGTGCTGCCGTCAATGCGCCAGCAGAAGTCAGGACGAATCGTCAACATCAGCTCGATAGGCGGGAAGGTGAGTGTTCCACACCTGGTGCCGTACAGCGCGAGCAAGTTTGCCCTTGTGGGACTGTCGAAAGGTTTGCGCGCCGAGTTGATGAAAGATGGGATCAAGGTGACGACTGTTTGTCCCGGGTTGATGCGAACGGGCAGTCCGCGCAATGCGGATTTCAAGGGGAAGCATCAGTTGGAATATGCGTGGTTCAGCATAAGCGACGCTTTGCCGTTGCTTACTGTCAGTGCGGAGAATGCGGCACGACAGGTTGTGCGCGCGTGCAAGCGTGGTCAGGCAGAGCTCGTGATTTCGATTCCTGCAAAGGTAGCAGTGCTGTTTGATTCGCTGTTCCCTGAAGTATCAACACAGATGTTGGCGCTTGTTAATCAGGTTTTGCCTGAAGCTGGTGGCGTTGGAACGGAGCGAAGGAAGGGAAGAGAGAGTACATCAGCATGGTCGCCCTCGTGGTTAACAACGCTTAACGAAGAGGCAGCCGTACGAAATAACGAGTTAGTGCCCTGACTTTTTGCAGTCAATCTCGGTTTAACCTTTTAACCCTGTGGAAATTCTGTCACGATACAAGTAATCCCATTGACCAAAGTAAAGATCGGCTCTTAATATCAGCGCACACACGCCACTAGAGTGAGACTTGCAGTGCCCCGCAACTTCTTCCCCTCTACTTATAGGCCAAACTGTGGATGAGGCAGGCGCGTGTACGTTTTGAGGCAAGTACAAGGAGGATCTCACATGTCCCGATTTGGCAAGTTTGTTTTTTCATTGGCCGCGCTATTGGTATTTGCGAGCGCAACAGTGCGCGCGGACACGATCACCGTCACTGGCGTTGATTCTGGTCAGTTTTCAACTGCAACAGTAGTTTGTGAGTTCAACTCACAGACAAATACCTTCACCTTCACTATTACGAATACGTCAGCCATTACGCAGCCTGGTTCTACGTCGACTATTACCGGCATCGGCTTTGACTTGCCGCCGCTTGGTAATGCGAGTGGCTCAGGACTGAATGGTTTCACGGGCATGCAGGCGCCGAGCTTGTCTGCGAATTTTGTTTTTTCCGATGGGGATGTAGGAAACGTGCCACACGGCTTTAACTCAGCAGTGTTGGATTTCGCGTTTCTTACCGGTCCGTCAGGTAACTTCCAGGGAGGTTCGGCAGAGTTCGGCTTACTACCGGGCGAGAGTGCTTCGTTTACCGTTTCAGGAGCCGCGTTCACGGGCTTTACTGAGGCGCAGATCTGCAATGCCATCTTTGTCAGGTTCCAGGACGTGCCGCTTTCTGCACCACGTGGAGAAGGCAGCGATGTTGGGGTGTCGAATCCGATACCGGAGCCCTCGACACTCATGCTGCTCGGCAGTGCGCTACTTGGATTGGGTGGCTATGCCCGACGTCGGTTTAAGACGCGAACTTAGGGAGTGCCAGATAGCACCCGTTCAAGGGCGTCACCGTCGTGCGGCCGGTGACGCCTTTTTCTGTTTAGCGGGCTGCGGCGATGCCATGGGCTTGTCCAGTGGAGTTTCACGATAGCTGCTACAGAGAGTTTAATAGAGAAAATCTACTAAGTCGTGACTTTGAAGGTACGCAGACGTACCAATTTACCGTAGCCACCCACCTAAACTAATCGTACCGCGGCATCATGTTTGCCATTAGTGATGAACGTGGCAAAAGAGGTTTCAGGACGGTTGAGAAGCAAACAGCGCGAGAGTTTGTTGTATTGAATTAAGGCGAGAGTCCCGAACTCAATCCCAATGGTTTCAATGGGCCTGCTGTAATCAACCCATATAGGCCGGGTGGGAACAACAAATTCTCAAACCCAGCCGGCATAACATCAGTCGCAGTAGTGGGAATCGCTCTCCGCGTTATTAGTGCGCGCGCGGCCCGGTCCCAGTATCAGTAAGTAAGTGGACGGAGAAAACGATGAATAACGCAGTAATTTCACCTTCAGTTCTCAACGCGGACGAGACAACAGATCTCGTTTGCTTCTCCCACCTGCGGTGGGATTTTGTGTACCAACGTCCGCAACATCTCCTGAGTCGTTGCGCGAAGGATCGACGCGTTTTCTTTATTGAAGAACCGATCTTTGGTAACGGATCAATGCGACTCGAGACGCGTGAGGCGGAATCAGGAGTACACGTAGTGGTACCGCACCTGCCGGACGGATTGAGAAGTGAGATCGCAATCAACGCAGTCATGCGCGAGATGACGCGCCAACTCTTTACCGATCACGACATTGATAAATACATTTTTTGGTACTACACGCCGATGGCGCTCAGTTTTACCGACCACTTCAATCCGGTCGCTTCCGTTTACGATTGCATGGACGAGCTTTCAGCTTTCAAAGGCGCACACTCGGCCCTGCCTATGCTCGAGAAGCAACTGTTTCGACACGTAGATCTGGTTTTCACCGGCGGCCAGAGTCTGTACGAAGCGAAGTGTGGCCAGCATCCATCAGTACATGCATTTCCGAGCAGCATCGATGTGAAGCATTTCGGCAAAGCTCGAAACCTTACTGAGGATCCAAAAGACCAGGCGCACATTCCGCATCCACGCCTCGGATTCTTTGGCGTCATCGATGAGAGGTTCGACAGCCAACTGCTCGATCAAATTGCGAGCAGGCGTCCCGATTGGCAGTTCATCATGATTGGCCCGATCGTGAAGATCGATCCGGCGTCACTGCCACAGCACCCAAACATTCATTATTTAGGGGGCAAGAAGTATCAGGAACTTCCCGAATACCTGGCAGGTTGGGATATCGCCCTGTTGCTCTTTGCTCGGAATGATTCAACACGTTTTATTAGTCCCACAAAAACGCCGGAGTATTTGGCGGCAGGGAAGCCGGTGATTTCAACCTCGATCAGAGACGTCGTGCGACCGTATGGCGACCTCAAGCTGGTTGAAATTGCTGACACTCCGGATGAGTTCATCAACGCCGCCGAAAAGATCCTCGCGAACGCGGATCAGACGCAATGGTTAGCCAAAGTCGACGCGTTTCTCGAGCATATCTCGTGGGACAAGACGTGGACCCAGATGTATAGCCTGATAGCTAACGTAATTCAGAAAAAGCGACCTGCACGGAAGGCTTCTATGCCGCTCAGTCGCGTCAATCAAAGGACCAGTGCAGCCGCAACTACTTAGATTCCACAAAAAGAACAAGGAGGGTTTCATGTAATGTTTGATTATCTCATTGTAGGTGCCGGCTTTGCCGGCAGTGTCCTAGCTGAACGTCTTGCAGCAGGTTCGAATAAAAAGGTTTTAATTTGTGACAAGCGGCCGCACATCGGCGGCAACGCTTACGATCATTACAACGAAGCGGGCATCCTGGTTCACAAGTACGGCCCGCACATCTTTCATACCAACTCGCGTGAGGTGTTCGAATATCTCTCGCGCTTTACCGAGTGGCGACCTTATCAGCACCGTGTACGCGCCAGCGTGGACGGTCAGATCGTTCCCATTCCCATCAACCTCGACACTATCAACACTCTTTACGGACTGAGCTTGACTTCATTCGAAGTCGAGGAGTTTTTCAAGAAGGTTGCCGAGCCGGTTGAGCACGTACAGACTTCTGAGGACGTCGTCGTCAGCAAGGTCGGACGTGAGTTGTACGAGAAGTTCTTTCGTAACTACACACGCAAACAGTGGGGTCTCGACCCTTCGGAGCTCGATGCCAGCGTAACGTCGAGAGTCCCGACGCGGACTAACCGTGACGATCGTTATTTCACCGACACATACCAGGCTATGCCGCTGCACGGTTTTACGCGCATGTTCGAGAACATGCTTGACCACCCCAATATCAAGATCATGTTGAACTGCGATTATCGCGAAATAGAAAAAGATATCCCCTTTGCAGAAATGATCTATACAGGCCCCGTTGATTCTTATTTTGATTATTCCTACGGAAAACTGCCTTACCGATCGCTTGAATTCAAACACGAAACACACAACGTGCCCACTTTTCAATCGGCGCCCGTTGTCAATTACCCAAACGAGCAGCTCTACACTCGCGTGACGGAATTCAAGTATCTCACCGGGCAGGAGCACGCCAAGACGAGCATTGTTTACGAGTTTCCGAAGTCGCAGGGCGATGCCTATTATCCGGTTCCGCGCAAGGAAAACGCAGAGCTGTACGCGCGTTACAAGACCCTGGCGGATACAACGCCGAACGTACACTTTGTCGGCCGGCTGGCAACGTACAAGTATTACAACATGGACCAGATCGTGGCCCAGGCGCTCACTACTTACGGCAAGATTGCCGGCATGAAGAGAGTCGATGCGATGATGGTCTACAGCCATGGCAACGGAAATGGAAATGGAAAAGGTAACGGCTATGGCGTGAGAACTGACCGCATCGTCATCCCGGAACGAGTGATCACTGCGGTTAATGGTTAGGGGGGCTTAGGTCTTTGGTCTTCGGCGTTATAAAGGCCAAAGACCTAAGACTAAAGTCCAAAGACCAAAGCGGGTAGAGCATTATGAGCGCGACGATAGTTACGGCCCACACGCCTGTACTGTGGGCCGGAGTTGAGTGTACGGTCAATCGGGTTGGTGACACGTATTCAGACCAACTTGAACGTACGGGACATGCGTTAAGACTCAAAGATCTCGAACGACTGGCGGAGCTTGGTG
>JAICQI010000789.1 GCA_025937955.1 Pyrinomonadaceae bacterium | reverse complement strand
CGCTCAAGCTGAAGAGCTTGCAGATACTGGGCTCGGAAGCGCCGTTCTCCAGTTGGGCCAGCCAGCCGTTTGAGATACAAAACCTCTTGTCGCCTTTAGCGTCCGCAATGCGCCGGCTTGCCTGTTCAACTTCGCGAACTGTGATGTTGCGTTTGTTACGAAGAATCTTCAGCTTTGGACCAGCCGGCACAGTGTTTCCTCCAAATCTCGCCGGGAGCTATTGTCTGGGCCTGTCTCGTCTTTTGCAGAGCTGAGAGCCACAACGAAGGCGGTGGAAGTTCACCTTCGAATGCGCGGTTGCGCAAGCTAAGTTATTCAAACTCACTTGAATGTAGGAGTGTACAGACCGATGTCAGCCCACTAACAGAATAGAGCTGTTTATTCCGGGATCTCGTCACAGCGGGATTAAGTTAAAGCATTATTTTCAGCTAGTTAGAACATGAACGACAGCGGGATTCCCAATAGTGAAGGGGAGTTTCGTCTTCAGGATAAACCTCAAAGGTGCCATCGGGTAAAACACTGAGGCCCTTGCAAACAACTGCCTAATTGGCACTTATGGCTGCCAAACTTGTTCCTAATCCCGGACATTCCGAGCCGGATACAGCACGCCAACCACCTGACCGATGATCGTCACTTCATTAAGATGAAACTCCTCGCGCACGTTTCCTGATGCCGGATGTGGTATCAACACGATCTTCTCACCTGGACCAAGCTCTGCATACATGCAAGTGAGCCCATTCGGCGTAAGAACACAAAATAACTCTCGCTCATGAAAGCTGGACTTGTCGGCAGGATGGACCTTGTTCAAAAGTCTATTCACCAGCAAGCGACTGCCTGGCGGAACAATCGGAGAGGCATTGTTGTCGTCTTCGCCAACTACAACGTAAGCGAGGTACGGCGGATAGAACGAGCTTAGATATTCCACCTCGATCTCGGTCCAACCGCTCAGTGAGCTTTCAAAGAAGTGCGTTTCGTTCAGCTTCGCATCCTCACGCAAGATCGGCATCTTTATCCTGCGGTGACGCGTCACTGCATCAATCGGAACTTCGTGCGTGCGCGCTCGAGCGATCTCCAGTTGTTCGGTGAAGCGACGTTCAGGTTGCAATCCAATGGCGGCATCAATGTCAGCACGCGAGAGATTCAGGATAATTCGCAGGCTGTCGAGCTTTGCAGTACCGGGCTGGCGGATACTGCCGCTGATGATGTTGCCGAGTGTCGACTTGCCGATGCGCATGTCATGGTTTTGATTCTGTCGGGCCAGGTGTTCACTCGCCGCAACGATCTCTTTGTAGCTGAGCCCAAGTAGTTTCATTGCCTTGAGAATTAGCTGGCCCAGCGGCGCCGTCGTCTGTCGTTGCGGCCGGCCGCGTTTCACTTCTCCTGCCGGGCGCTTCCTTCGTTCGTCGTGAAACCCCGCGAAGTCTTTCCTTGTTTCGACTGTCCGACCCCTTAACGCCTCAGCCAGCATCAACTGTAGCTGCACTTGATCGATTGGTTTGCTTACGTACCCATAAGCGTGGCGCACGCCGGCTGCAAAAGCATCTTCGGGTTTAACGTATCCCGTGATAACGATGATTACGAGCTCCGGCGATCTCCTCCGCAATTCCTCCAGTGCGGAAATACCCGAGCCGTCCGGGAATTTTACGTCGAGCAGCAACGCATGTGGTTGGTGGCTATCGACGATAGCAAACGTCTCCGCCAGCGTTGCTGCTTCGACTGTGCGATAACCCCAGTCACGCACAGCTTCTGCGAGCGTAGAACGAATCGTCGCCTCGTCGTCCGCTATGAGTACTTCGAATTTCGAGCTGTCATCACTTTCCCGATGGTATTCCCTTTCTGCGCGGAGATCGGAACTTGTTTTCATGTCTTCCCTTGAATGATGAACCCAAAACTTTTCGGTGGCTAAACGTGATGCGAACACGAATCTCCTGTCTTCGAACGTTACAGCCGGGAGGTAACCGAAGTGCCTGGTAATCGGTTTCTTTAGATTGCTGAAACCAGTGCTGGGCTTGTTAAAAGAGTCTTTGTCTTCATTTCGGATTCTCAGTAGTGTTTGGGAGTTGAGATCGTAAGGGAAGAGCGAAGACAAACTTTGAGCCACGTCCAATTTTGGATTTGAAACTAATGCGGCCATGATATGCGGCGGCGGTGCGCCGCACAGCCGCAAGACCTAAGCCGGTTCCATCGGATTTGGTTGTAAATAATGGATCGAAGATACGACGGCGATTTTGGGGAGGAATACCACACCCTGTATCCGAGACCTCAATTAACGCTTCTTCAGCGCCTTGAGACGTTGTCATGCGGCGCAGGCGAACCGTAACACGCCCGTCACATTCGATCGATTCGATCGCATTCAGCACCAGATTCAACACAGCATCTTCGATGCGTGCTGGATCAAGATGCACTGAAATTGGTTCGGACGTTGCGTCGATGAATTCGATCGAGAGTTGTCGTCCGTGAAGATTGTTGATTGAGTTAACTTGATGGCTGGCGAGCAATACGACGCCACTTACCAGATCATTCAGCAAACATTGTCTGATATGAAACACACGAGGCTGCGAGATGTCGAGCAGCTCACGCATGCGCGCATCGATCTTCGACACCTCGCGGCGAACGGCCTCCATCCACTCACGTTCCTGCCTGGTGAGTTGACCGCGCCGCAGAAACGCATCTGCTACTCCCTGTATGCTGGCCAGAGGGTTTCTGATCTCGTGAGCTAATTCAAACACACTTTGGTGTCTGGCAGTTGCCGCTCGCTTCCTGTCATCCACAGCTTCGCCCATCCGATAGGGGTTGGCGGACAGCAATGTTCTCGACTGAGTCGAGAGACAAAGACGGGGGGAACCGCACTTTCAGATCAAGTTGTTACGCTTCTGGGAGGCCCACATTAGCCGGGAGGTTTGCTGCGCGTGAATCTTACACCATGAACGTTCCTTTTGGTGAACAAAATACGCGTTTCTAATTAGATCAAGATCTTCTGCTCACAGGAGGTACTATGTCCCGGCTAAGTAACCTCGTCTCTTTCGCTCGCAGCGTGTCCATCGTTGTCGCTTTGTCTT
>JAICQI010000127.1 GCA_025937955.1 Pyrinomonadaceae bacterium | reverse complement strand
CTCCATGTATTCCGACATGTCGAGCCTGACCATCGATTTCTCGTCGTCGAACAAAAACTCCGCGAGCGCACGAGCAGTTTCAGTCTTACCGACACCGGTTGGACCAAGAAAGATAAACGAGCCTATGGGACGATTCGGGTCCTGCAAACCGGCACGCGCACGTCTGACGGCGTTTGAAACTGCGGCCAGTGCTTCTTCCTGTCCGATGACGCGCTGGCCCATGCGCTCTTCCATCGTCACCAGCTTCTGCATCTCGCCTTCGAGCATTCGCGAAACAGGGACGCCGGTCCAGCGAGCAACGACCTCCGCAATTTCTTCGGCGTCAACGTCATTCTTCAATAGGGGTTTCCTGTCAGCCTGCTCGGTCGAGTTAAGCTGGTTCGTCAGGGCCTCAATTTGTTTATCGAGATCGGCCAGTTTCTGATAATCCTTCTCATCAAGAACCCGGCCGTCTTTTTGTGCCGACAGGATTTGATTGAAGCGTGTGTCCCTTTCATGTTCGAGTCGATGAACTTCGTCGCGCAGTTTAGCTACGTCGCCGAGTCCAGCCTTCTCCATCTGCCACTGATGTTTTAGATCTTGTAAGCTGCGCTCGATCTGCTGTGTCTCAGTGCGAGCCGCGTCGCGTTCCTTGATTGCTGCCGGATCAGTTTCATCAGCCAATTGCTCTTCGATCGTCTTTAACTGGATTCGACGACGTTCGAGACGGTCTATCTCTTCAGGCACGCTCTGATTTTCAGTTGCCAGGCGACTCGCAGCTTCGTCGATAAGATCGATTGCCTTGTCAGGCAGAAATCGATCGGTGATGTAGCGATTGGATAAGGTCGCGGCAGCAACAATCGCCGAGTCTTTGATGACTACGTTGTGATGGCTCTGGTAACGTTCTTTCAGTCCGCGCAGAATTCCAATGGTGTCTTCTACAGTAGGCTCGACCACGAGAATCGGCTGAAAACGGCGTTCCAGTGCTGCATCCTTTTCGATGTACTTTTTGTATTCGTTCAAAGTCGTCGCGCCCACGCAGCGCAACTCACCACGAGATAGAGGCGGCTTCAGCATGTTGGACGCATCAATCGCTCCCTCCGCCGCGCCTGCTCCCACCAGAGTGTGAAGCTCATCAATGAAAAGAATTATGTTGCCCTGCGCGCTCGTAATCTCCTTCAAAACTGCTTTCAGTCGATCTTCAAACTCTCCACGATACTTTGCGCCCGCAAGCATGGCGCCGAGATCCAGGGCGACCAGTGTTTTGTTCTTTAGCGTGTCAGGGACGTCACCTTTATATATACGTTGGGCCAGGCCCTCGACGATGGCCGTCTTGCCAACGCCGGGTTCTCCAATTAACACGGGATTGTTTTTCGTGCGCCGGGAAAGCACCTGAATCGTTCGCCGGATCTCTTCATCGCGGCCAATAACCGGATCGAGCTTTCCTTCGCTGGCCAACTGGGTCAGGTTTTTAGCGTACTTTTCGAGAGCGCGAAAGTTAGCTTCAGCATTCCGATCTGTGATTGGTGAAATACGGCCCTCTTTGAGTGCCTTCACGAGAGCATCATGTTTCGCTCCGTGCTTTTTCAGAATCTGCGAAGCGGTATTTTTCTTTTCTTCTTTTTCGCCCGTGATGGCGATCAGAAGATGCTCGGTGGAGATGTACTGATCTCCCATCTCTTTCGCGAGCTTGTCGGCATCCGCAAAGACTCGATTCGTACGTGAGCTGTAGCCCAGTTGTCCGCCTTGTACTTTTGGATAAGCGGCAAGGACAGCTGATAGCTCCGACACAATGGGTTGCACATTCACCCTGAGCTTGTTCAGCAGAGGTCCAACGCTGCCTTCAGGATCCGTCAGCAACGGCAAGAGAAGGTGCTCCGGCTCTACTTCCGGGTGCTGTCGTTCTTGTGCGAACGAGATTGCAGCTCTAACTGCTTTCTCGCCTGCTTCTGTATATCTTTCTAGATCTACCATCTTAGTTACTACCCGATACTGACTCTAAAAATATACAGCGGGCTCGGTATTCGTATCCCAAACTACGACGAGCCCGCTCGCATTTTACCGACCCAGAAAAGCTTACCGCCCGCCAGTGGCTTCTTTTGCTTTACTGGTTTCGGCTGTGGTTTCGATTGTCTTCTGCGAGGTGCCGGCGCCTGTTCCGGTCACCTGAATGCGCCGGGACTTGGTCTCTTCTCGTTTCGGCAACGTCACGCGCAAGACGCCGTTGTTGTATTCGGCGGTTGCTCCCTCTGCGGAAACCGTCTGCGGCAGAGTGAAAGAACGAGTGAAGGTGCCATAGGAGCGCTCCACGCGATGGTAATTATCCGTCTCTTCCGTCTTTTCAAACTTTCGCTCACCCCGCAGGGTAATGACATTGTTCTCGATCGAGAGATCGAAGTCTTCCTGTTTCATTCCAGGCAGCTCGGCCTCGAGCACGATTTGGTCCTTGTTCTCATAGATATCTACGCTGGGCGCCCAGGCGCCACGGCCGATGCCCTCATCGGGGAAGGCACGGGTTAGATTAGTAGAGAACAAGCGATTCACTTCTTCCTGTAAGGTCCGCAGGTCGCGGAAAGGGTCATAGCGAACAATAGTCATGGGATTTCTCCTCCTGATATTCCTTGTTGTTTCTCTCAGCCCGAAGTGTTGTCCACATGATTAGCTGAGCGTGGCGTCATAATAAAGGTTGAGTGCCGAACTGTCAAGTCCTGAATATAGTTAAGAAATGGCCGTTTTTGTAGGGGTGGCCTCCGTGGCTGCCCCAGCGTGGAATGAGCTTAGACTGGGGTGGCCATGGAGGGCCACCCCTACAAATGTCCTTAAATATTTATTGAGACAGGCCGAAGAAGCGCTTGATGGCGGAGAGGATGCCGGCGGAATGGGCACCGGTATCAGTGGCATCGGATTGCGAGGCGAGCCCCTGGCGGCGTTCCGCCATGATGAAGCTCAAGGATTCGACCAGGTCCGGATTCGTGTCGAAGACTCGCTTCATTGCCGCATGACCGATCTCCAGCACCTCCGTTTCCTCGAGCGCAAGCACGTTCGCGGTCCGGGGTTCGCCGGTAAACAACGCCATTTCGCCGAAGAAGTCACCTTCATTGAGCGTGGCCACGGTGCGCGAACGGCCGTTCTCGCTCACCTGGACCCGCACCCTTCCTTTATGCACGACGAACATCGAGGAACCGGGATCACCCGCACGGATCACTGTCTCACCAGGTGCAAAGACGTGGCTCACTGCCGCCTGGGCCAGCATCGTGGTCTCGTCGGCAGATAACGGCGCAAAGATATCGACCGCGGAGAGTCGCTCGGCAATCGCGCTGCCGTCTCCGTCTCGCACCGCCGCGCCGTAGTGACGCTCGATGTGAAGTGTCCGAGTCGGGAAAGCGAAGTTGAGTCCCGCACGGCGGAACGCGTACCAGATTCGCTGGCGGATCAGGGCATCCGTGTCGTTGTATTTGGCGTAGTCGTTGAGCCAGTACTTCACTTCGTAATCGACGCCGTTGTCGCCCAAATTTCTGATCCGAACTATCGGAGTAATCTTCTCGGAGACGTTGTCGGCTTCGCGCACAGCCTCGCGAACCACGTGAATAGTTTTCGCAGGCGAGGCAGTGTAAAGAGTGTTGAAAAATACGAGTCGGGCATTAAGGTTTTCGCGCGGACAGACCTCGATCGGCTCTTTCGCGGCGTTACTGTTGGCTATTAGCACCACGTGATTCGTGAACGTCCGAATCTTGAGGGCCCGCCAGCTAATCTCTTCGACTACTCCCGTGTGTCTCTGCGCGCCCACGGTGATGACGTCGCCTACCTGAAAGGGACGGTCCGCCTGCAAGGAGATGCCCGCGAAAAAGTTCCCGAGTGTATCTTGCAATGCCAGACCCAGAATGACGCCAAAGATTGCCGAGGTGGTGAACAGGGCGCCGAGATTTACGTCCGGAAAGATAAACGTGAAGGCAATCAAAAACAGGATCGTAAAGGCGACGATGGTGAAGATGTTTCGAATCAGTGTAGGTGCGTCGATTCGTTTGAGCCAGAAAGCGAGCCCGAAGAAGATTGAGTTGAGGGCGCGGACAAAGAGATATCCGACGATTCCCACCAAAAGCAGTTTGATGACGTTGACTATCGTATCCGCCGAGGCAGATGGGTTAGCCCCCATTCCCATCCGGTGTTCGAGGAGCGCCTTGACGTCGCCGGCCAAAGACCAAAACAGATAGGTGGCCAGCAAAGCTACGGCTGACGCAATCAGGAAGAGAGCGCTCTTGTTAGTGAAACGAGGACGAGCCACGGTTTTCGACCCATTCTTTTATCACCAAATCGAGCCACAAAAAAGCACAAAAGGCGCAAAAAGGATTTACTAAAAACGCAGGAGGCTCGGGAAGAGAGTGCTCAATATATATAGCAGTGACAAAAGAGTGACGACGATCGCGGTCAGCCAGGCGGCGACATTGTAGAGTGGTCCATTCACGTAGCGGCCCATCAGCTCGCGATTGTTTACCAGCTTGAGGATGGCGAATAGGACGAAAGGAAGTAACAGTCCATTGATCACTTGCGTCACGAGCAACACTCTAATGAGCGGCAGGTTTGGCACAATCGCGATCGCCGCGCCGACCGCAACCAGAAACGTAAACGTGCCCAGAAAGATCGGCGCCTCGCGGAAGCTACGGGAAACACCTTTCTCAAAACCAAGCGCCTCGCTTATGGAATAGGCTGTCGCCAGCGGCAAGACTCCCGCCGCCAGCATCGAAGCTGCAAAAAGCCCGATGCCAAACAACGTCTCCGCATATCTCCCAGCGAGCGGTCGCAGCGCGTGAGCGGCATCAGCCGCACTCGAGACCTCGATGCCGGCTTTGTGAAGCGTTGCTGCGGTTGAAACGACGATGAAGAAGGCGATGAGAATCGCGAAGATCGTGCCCACCCAGACATCTATTTTTGTTTTTGCATAATTCTCAGGTGTGATCCCTTTTTCAACAACTGAAGATTGGACGTACACCTGCATGTACGGCGAGATAGTCGTACCCACTACAGCCACAAACGTGAAGAGAAACGCGTGCTCGAGTTTGAACTCGGGCTTCACTAAGCCGACGGCGACTGCGCTCCAATCAGGTCGCGAAAGAAAAGCGGAAACGATGTAGCCGAGAAACACGAGCGACATCAGCAGAAACACGCGCTCGACCCGTTTGTAAGATCCCTTCACGATCAGCGTCCAGACGAGGATCGCCGCCAAGGGAACAGAGATGTAGCGTGAGACACCGAAGAGCTCACTAGCTGCCGCAATACCAACAAACTCTGAAACAGTCACGCCGGCGTTGGCGACCAGCAGCGCAAGCATGATCAAAGCAGTCCACCTGACGCCGAAGCGCTCGCGGATCAAATCCGCCAAACCCTTGCCCGTGACTGCGCCCATGCGAGCACACATTTCCTGGACAATGCCGAGACTGATTGTGATTGGAATGAGAAGCCAGAGAAGTGAATAACCGAAGTCTGCGCCCACCGAGGCGAAGGTCGCGATACCACCGGCGTCATTGCCGGCGTTCGCCGTAATCATTCCCGGACCGAGGATGGCGAGGTACATCAGCAGTCGCTTCCGGCGTGCGACTGTTTGGCGCACACCGAGAGCGCCACGACGCACTAAACGCCGTCCGGCAGCTCGAACTGCTGCGCTCGGTTCCGCCATTTGGAGGGTCATCCTTCATACGGTTTTATTTAGCCACAGATTTTCACGGATTTCATACACGGATTTTGCGCCAATCTTTCGGCAAAAGAATCTCCATCGCGTCGTCTACGGTGATGATGCCGAGTATATCGTCTGCCTCATCGACTACAGGAAGCGCCAGCAGATTGTATTCAGCAATTCGCTGCGCCACTTCTCGCGCCGGCTCGCCTGGATCGGCTCGCTGAAATTCAGTTCGCATCACGTCTTCCAGCGGCATCGACGGATCCGCCAGTATCAAACTCCGCAACGCAATTACGCCGAGCAGCTTCCACGAGTTCTCCTCTTCGACGACGTAGAGGTAATAGATCATGTTTGGCGTTTCCGCCATCTCGCGCAAGCGTGCGAGTGCTTCGCCGACTGTCAGTGCGCGCGGCAGCGTGACAAACTCCGTCGTCATCAAGCCGCCGGCAGTGTCATCTTCATAAGGAAGCAACTCGGCAACGTCAGCCTGCTCGTCATGCTCCATCAAGCCTAGCAACTCTTCCGCCTTCTCTTCCGGAAGATCGCCGAGCACGTCGGCTGCTTCGTCAGGCGACATCCATTCGAGAATGTCTGCGGCGCGCTCCTGGTCCATGTCGCCGAGTATCTTTGCCTGGCGCTCGGCGGGCATCTCCTCGAGTGTCTCCGCAGCGGTTTCGTCGTCGAGTGATTCGACCACTTCCGAGCCGTGATGATAGGAGAGCGCTTCTGCGAGGCGTGCGATCTCGACCGGATGCAAACGCGCGAGCTTGTCGCTGGAAGATTTCAACTGAACTGTCGCTGCGTCGGTGGCGAGGTATCCGACGTCGGCCCAGTCGAGCACCTCGACAGGTTTTTTCGTGCCCGCGAATCCGGCCGGCGCGAGTCGTCGCCAGAGGCCCTGGAGACTCACGTCCGCGCCGGTCACGCGCCAGTCGCCGGCGGCTTCGATGATCTGAACATCGTTGACGCGAACTACTCGTTTGCCGTCGACATCGATGAGTTGTTTGTCGAGCACGTCACGCGCCAGCAGGACTTCGCTTTCGCGACGGACGAATGGACGTAAGTCGAGAATGTCTGAGTTCAGCCGCACGCCGTGTTGATTCAACTCAGTGATGCGCCAGCGCGACAGGAAGAAGTCCCGACGGCGATAGCGTGCCACGAGACCCGTGACCGGAGGATGATCGTCGGCGCCGAGACGCACGATAACATCCTTGACCGTGGCCACACGCTCGCCTTCGAGGTCGCGTATCGGCCGACCTAACACTTGCGACAAGTAGAGCATAATCGCGAAGCATCATAGAGGATTTTTGTAGGGGTGGCACTCCGTGGCCACCCCAGCCGAGAGGCTGGCAAGGCTGGGCCGGCCACGGAGTGCCGCCCTACAAAGATGCAAGAGTGTTTTTTGCGAGATCGAAGGCGCGGTCGTGGCGTGAGTAAATGTCCGCGCGCGTGAGGTGGGTTACTTTGTCGGGCTTCACGCCTACTCCTTCAAGGCGGACGCCGCCCGCGGTCCGATAGTCAAACTCGCTGACGTCCAAAACACCGCCATCCGGCAGCGCATGCCGGTTTCGAATCGCCAAAACGCAGCCACACGTTTCCGTTCCGATCACGCGCGCGCGACGTTTCGCTTGCAACGTCGCCACAAGGATCTCCGCGGCGCTGGAGGTGTTTTCACTCGTGAGCACAACGAGCGGAAGTTTGGTCGGCAACAAACCGGGAATACGCCACAAGCGTTTCGAAAAAGTTTGCAGCTCAAACGATGCTCCGGAACGATCGGCAAATTTACCGAGGTTCGTTCCGTCGTCGAGAAAGAGCGACGCCACGTCAGCCATCGCCTCAGCGTCACCGCCGCCGTTCGCGCGCAAATCAAGAATGATGCCTTCAGCGCCTTCCAACACTTGCGGCAAGACTTTCGAGAAATCGAGCGCAACGCTCTGCGTGAACGCATCGATTCTGAGCACTGCAATCTTTCCTTTGCGCTGGTTGTTGAAGCCTAACTGCCGTTGACTCCAGTAACGCTGAAGTACTGCTGACTTCTGTTTTCCGTTACGCGTGGTCCAACCGACTTTGACTGTTGTGCCTGCCATGCCGTCGAAAAGTGTGGCGACAGTGCGAAACCGATAGTCACTGTCATTTGCTAAGCCTGCCAATCGCATTCGCTGAGCAATGAACTCGGCAACTGGAAGATTGTCGATACTGACGATCACGTCGCCTTGTTGAATGTCGGATTTGGCGGCAGCAGAATTCGGGTCGATGTGAATCACTGTCGGCGCGCCCTGCACTTCGCGAACAGTCAAACCGACGGTTACGAAGCGCGGGCTCCACCAATCAAACTTTTCATCAGGTGAATAGACGCGCGTGTGAGCATCTTTCAACGAAGCGATCATCTGGCGCAGGACGTCGTAAAACTCGTGCGTGTTTGCGGCTCGTGCGGCTACGGGGCGAAAGGTTGCGCGTTTTGCTTGCCAGTCGATGCCGTGAAACGCCGGATCGTAATAGCGCTCCTGAATCGTTTCCCAAACATCGTCGAAGACTGCGAGGCGTCCTTCGACCGTAGCTGTCGAAACAAGTGAGGAGTCATCGCTAACAGCGAGCGGCTGTAGGGGAGGCACTTCGTGGCCGCCCGTTTCGCGCCCAGCATGTGCGACGGGCGGCCACAGAGTGCCGCCCCTACAAAACGCCCCAACCGTAAGTAGGAGAACTAGAACGCGAACGAGTCGACTGGCTTTTCTTCCCATTTATTACCTCGGTGGTTTGCGAAAGTTGTAGCGCAGCAGCACGCGCATTGGTATCGGCGTTCCGTTCCTCATTGCCGGGAAGAAGTGCAATTGACGAACAGTTGCAACCGTTGACTCGTCGAGCCCGAAGCCGGCCCAACGAACAACCTGTACTTCACCTACTTCACCGTCGGCTCCAACATCAACAACCACGTCCACGGTGGCTTCCGCTTCGGCGCGAGCCGCGGTGTCGGGATAGTGAGGTCGCAATCGCCGGTAAGGACGGGGCAAGCGAACGCCCTGAACCTCAGCGGTCTTTTCGTCTTCAGGCGCTTCCTCGATCACGACTTCGGCGGTATTCGGCAACAATGTTCGCTGCACTCGTTCGTCTTCGTGGGCTTTCCTGGTGACTGCGATCAGACGGCGAGTGAAAGCGTCGCCTGAGAGATGTTGAGACAACTGCGATTCCGCTCTGGTTGCCTCGGAATTTTCAAAGCTTGGCCGATCCCAGAAAACCAGTTTACCGGTGCGCGCGCTCACCAGAAAAATGGAGCAGTACGATTCATAATACACCGGCGCCTGGAACGACGAACGCCGCAGCGTCTGTGCATCGCCAATGATAAAAAACTCGGTGGCTAGAGCTGCGCCCAGATCGCGCGCCTCACTCGCGGTGAGATTCAGCGAACCTGAATAGCCAATCCCTCTTGCGGCGGCGCGACTCAAGTCAGCATCGGCCACGTTCAACTCACTGCTGGAACGAAGTCGCTCGCGAAGCGTTTCCGCCGCTTGCCTGGCGACCGGTTGAGCGCCGAAGTCCAACACACTCACAAGCGGGCGCTGGCTCGTTTGCGCCTGCGCTTTTGCAATGCCACATAGCAGCGCAAAGAGTACAAACGCTTCAGCTAAGCACCGAAGCTTTGTGTGCCTCTTTATGGCCGCTATGACTGCCCCGATGATACAGCTCATAGACTTCCGTTTTTGCTTCCGCCGGGAAACATACCCGGTGCAGCTCGTACGCGTGCTGAAGTCCTTTCACCACGTTGCTGACTTCACTGATTTCCCTGATCTGTGGTGAGGCATAACCACTCTCCACGTAGATGTGCGTTTTGGGTTCCGACTTCTCGCTGTGATAGTAACTGTAGTAAGGCACGTCGCTGGCGCGATCTTCGATGAAGTAGTAGTCCGGATCGAAACCCGCCCGCTCGACTGCCTGCCTCGCCTTCGCGAGAAACTCTGCCTGCTGGTCCAACGGCATATCGAGGTCGATTGCTTTGAACAATCGTCGTGCTATGAACCTGCGACTCAGATCTTTCAAAATGGGATCGCTCGAGTTCTGCCACTGCTTCACATGAAAGACAAAATCTGAGTCGTCCACCTGCATGTGATCGCTGATCGTCAACGTCTCGCGCCGCAGTATTTTCTCGAAAGCAGTGCCGGTCGCATGCCAAACGTCTTCGCCATTGTCGAGCAGGTGCAGAGCACGACGAATGATCGAGCGCAGCACGGCTTCAGCCGATCGCAGCGTGCGATGAAAGTAGACCTGCCGGAACATGTAATAGCGCGCTTGCAAATATTCCTCGACAGCGTAGATCCCGCGCGCCTGCACGTACACGCGATCCGCTGCTTCGTCGATGGCGAGCGCATTGATGATCCACTCGAGATCGTAGATACCATACTTAGCTCCGGTCATGAGTGAGTCGCGCAGCAAGTAGTCCATGCGATCTACGTCGAGCTGTGATGAGACGAGTTGGGCCAACGCGGACGGCTGAAACTTTCCTTCGATGATCGATGCGACTTTCACAGGCAAGTCGTTCGAGTGAGAACGGAGCAGCTCGCCGATTTCGGAGCCTTCGTCGAGAATGACTTGCACGGTCCATCGTTCGTGGTGAAAGTTGAGCACCTTTTCCATCACGTGCGAGAACGAGCCATGGCCCACGTCGTGCAGCAGCGCGGCAGCACGTGCAGCAATTCGATCATCGGGATCGATCGTGTAAGTTTCACCTAATTGATCCAGCACGCGCGTCATGAGATGAAAAGCACCGAGCGAGTGCGTGAAGCGAGAATGTTCGGCGCCTTGATACGTGTAGAGACCGAGGCCGAGTTGTTTAATGCGACGCAATCTTTGAAACTCGGCCGCATCGATCAATCGCATCATCAGCTCGCCTTCATCAGAATCGGTTTGCAGACGGATGATGTTGTGAACTGGATCGCGATAGATGCGTTCAGCCATTGCAACGACTTAATAACCGACAAATCGATCGAAGGCAAATAAGATTTTATGCCTGCCGTCTCAACTGTAGGGGCGGGGGAACCGGGGGGCCCCGGGGGGAAAAGATTAGTGGGGGGGGACCCCGGCGGGCCCCGGGTGGCCG
>JAICQI010000269.1 GCA_025937955.1 Pyrinomonadaceae bacterium | reverse complement strand
CTGTTTTGGGGGCGGCCCCTGCGTGCCCCCCCTTATGTTAAACCCGTTTTTCCCCCTGGGGGGGCGCCCCGGGTGGCCCGCCCCTACAAACTGGAACAATGAGCGGAATGATTTGCGAGACGGCGATCGCAGGTGATCGGCTCGTTGGGTTAGAATGTGACCGCGATAAAGGTAAAAACAATATGAAAACTTTGAAGGTTGTAGTGCTGGTTGCGCTCATGTCCCTTGTGAGCCACGCCCAGGAAAGATCGACCGCCGACGCAACTTATGCTCTCAAAGGGCCGGTTCGTACCCTTAAACTGGAAGTCGCCACGTTTGTTTCGAAAGACGGCGACCACGTTGAGGGACCGAGAGTGGCGGAAATGGAAGCCTGGTTCAACGAAGACGGCAATCGAACTGATCTAAAGATCTATAACGAAAAAGGCGTGCTCAGTCGCCGCATCGTGATGAAATTCGACGGTCGAAAAATGACGGAGGCCCTCAACTACGATGGCGCCGGCAAAATGTGGCTGCGGATCCTGAATGTTTACGACGATAAGGGCCGGCTCAAAGAAGTACTGACGTACCACGGCGACGGCTCGCTACGTACAAAGAAAACCTACAAGCGAGACGAGCGAGGGCAGGCGATTGAAATCTCCGCGCACAGCGCACAGGGAGTTTTGCTGGATCAATTCAAAAACACTTTCGACGGTGCGCGCCTGCTAACCACCGAGCGAAAGGTCTACCGTGAGGACGGATCCCTGGCTTCAGTGAACTTTTACGAGGCTGGAAAGAAACGCAGCGAAACAACTACTTATCAGCCGGATGGGTCAATAGCCAATAAGACCGTCGTCACTAATCAACAGCTCGAAGAATACGGCCCCGACGGCTCACTCCAAAAAACCGGAACAATTTCGACCGAGCACCGGATGGTAGATGAGGTCGTGCTCAACAAAGACGGATCGCGGAAAAAAGAGTCGAATACTCCTGATCAGATCGATGCGAACGGCAACTGGACGAAAATGACGAGATGGCAGACAGACTCACAAGGCACACGACCACTGGCTATCGCCTATCGCACACTCACGTACTATGAACGTGGGGACGTGTCTCCAAAGTAGAATCGAATTTGGATCAGGTCAGTAAAGGGAGCGGAAGCGACCTGGTCAGACCATGGGAGTTCTCGGTCACCGAACTTCGGTCGACGGCGCTTCGACGTCCACGATCTCGACGATAAAAATCAAAGTCGAATCCGGCGGGATGACGTTGGGAACGCCTTTTGGCCCGTAAGCAAGCTTGCCCGGAATCACCAGGATTGCGTGGTCGCCCACGCGCAGTTTGGCGAGACCTTCATCATATCCCTTGATCACCTGACCAGCGCCGAGTTTGAACGCAAAAGGCTCATTGCGATCATGGGAACTGTCAAACTTCTTGCCGTCCGTCAACGTCCCTGTGTAATTCAGGACCACGGTATCACCTGCTTTGAGCAGACGGCCTTTTCCTTTTTTTGTGACCAGATAAGTTAAGCCTGAAGGTGTAGTAATAGCAGCAGACGAGCTTCTCGGAGTGCGTCGTTTAGTTTGGGCTTCTACTGTAAGAGTGTGAATGGAGAATAGACCAAGAGAGAGTAGAGCAACGATCAATTTCGCTTTCATGTGGTTGGGCGCCCCGCAAATTGAGATTCGAAGCGGACAATCTATCAGGACTGCGCACAAAGACCTAACCGAATCAAGAAGCTGCCCGAGTAGCCTCGACCTCATTCACTAAACGCGGAATGGCCTTTTCCAAATTCCGACTATAGATCTTCGCGAAAAGTCTGCCAAACACTTCGACAGCAAAGCCCTGGGCGTCTACGACAAATCTCAACCTGGTCTGGTCTGAACTTAGAGCTTCAAAATGGTGATCATACTCGATGATTAACCATAGAAACGGACCGGCCCATTTCCAATTTTGACCGGGATTGTATTCCGTCATTCGGAAGGTGGATCTCATGCCATTAGTAAGGTGGATGACGCCTGACGATTGCGGACCGAGCTCGCCTTCCGGCTGGAGCTCAATATGTCTAATATGACGCGCCCACGTTGGCCATTGGTCGACGCGAGCAAGGTGTTGCCAGGCTCTTTCCAGCGAGACGTTAACAATAAATTGGCGGTCGATCAGATTCACCTGGTCCTCGTCACTCCCACAATAGCAAAACTCACTTCGAGCTTGACTTGGGTAATGGTAGGAAGGTATTCATCGCCGTTTGCGATGATGATTTAAGGGCGGGAACACCGAGTCAATGTCGAAGATCAAATTAGCTATTCTTGCGCTTTTATTTGCCGGCGTTTCGTCTGGATTCGCTTTGTGCATGTCGTTCGTCCATTACGCAACCTGGGAGTTTGTTCCACCAGACGCCTTCCAAAAGTTCCAACAAGCGTCGGCTATACGAACTGTGCCAGTAGCAATCGCACTTGGCATTTCCAGTTTGGTGCTGACGTTAATCACTGCAATTCGTGGGTTACCAAATGTTCCCCGCTCCGTTATTTGGATCGCCGTGATCCTCGCAGCAATTCCCTGGATAGCAACACCAACCTTAAATACTCCCGATTCAGGAGAGCCTCGCCACCGCGGGCCCGGAAAGTGAACTCATTAAACAACTCCTTTGGAGAGACATCTTATTGCGATCGTTGCCGCCAGTCATTCAGTCGATGATTCTTCTCGGGGCTGTTTTAAGGTGCGTGCGACGAAGTTAGACCCTACTCAGTGCTCATCATTAGCAAAGACGGGTTTTTTAGGCGGACCTTCCAACACTCCTTGCGCTAATTTCAACTGCGCCATCATGCGTATCTCACGCCGCTCGAACTGCGACGATAAGGCAATCGCTCGGTCAAAGTCGCACAAGGCAAAATAAACGGCATTTTGCGCCAGCCCGGTCAGTAGCGATCCTACGCCTCCTTCGGCTGTCATATTCCATTCGCCATTGCGAAGATAGCGATTGTCAAAGCCGTTAAGTTTTACCGCGGCGGAAACAAGCTCATTCATCCTTCGAATGACTGGCTCTATCATGGTAAAACAACGATCACTTTTCACCTGGCAGTACCTTGCTGCGATTCCGATCTTATACTGCATCTGCCATCTTTCCGGCGGCATTTTGTCCAGTAACTCACTTGCACGGTCCAGTAATCTCAGTGTTGTTTGCGGATTTTTTGTACCAATCTCAGTAGCCATGCGAAACAAATAGTGGAATGTTTCGCTTTCATTGGGCAATTGTTCGTCCTTTCTTAATAATTCTTCCGACGTGTCTTCGTTAACTATTCGCTGAGCGTCAGCTATTTCTTTGAGAACACGTTGATTGCCCGATGGTTCCTTCCACGTAAACTCGTTCGCAAGTTTCCTCGCTCTTACAAAATCCCCAGCTTCTACAAGTTTTCTAATCACAAAACCCTGACCAAAGTCGCGCCAGTCCGGGAACTTCGGAATCATCGCAAGAAGATCATCAACCGAACCATTCTCATAGACGTCTACATATTGTGTTAGCTCGGGACTCCATTCATATGGGAACCCGCCCTTTCGCGCGAGATGTTTCAATGGCGTCACTCGCTTCGCATCCACTTTCTCCATTAGCGGAACTACCCGGCCCAGCCGATAACAAAAGTGGTAAGTGTCGTTGTCTTTCAGGTTCTTGTTCCCGCACCCGGCCTTAAGTGCAACATCGGTGAAATAGTTCATCAGATCACGAAAGGCCGGATCGCGTCCAAGGCTTGGCTCAACTAACAAGGCGAGCATGAAATAAAACTGCTCATTCTTCATCACGGATCTGATGGCCTGGTTAGGGGCTACCTTTACGATTTCCACCAAAAGTGCTGATGCATGAGTTCGAGACTTCTTGCTGAGTTTGTATATGAGGGGTAACTGAGTCTGTAAAACTCCGTGGCTGAGAGATTCGCGGCCGAGTTTCAGCGCAAGGTCGGGGTTCCTTTCCGCAAACAGCAGCGCGAGTCGTAAGTTCAGTTGGTTATGAGATTCATCGCTAATATAGACCGTACTCGGCTTGGTCTCTTTCAAGAATTGCAGTGCCCACTCCGGATCAAACATGCCGATTCGCAGTGCGGTGTCTTCCCTTAGTTTTATGAAATTTGGCTGAACGACGTATCGATTAGGACCATTAGAATCATCCTCCAATACCGCTTTGATCTCTTTTGTGACTGTCGCAAACATCTCTCTCGCCTTGGCTTCATTGTGCGGCCAGAGGGACATCGCAATGTTTGAACCCAGTCGGGTGCGATTCTCTTCCGACTGAAGTGAACCAATCTGTTCGGCAAGTGACTCGAGTAACTTGTAGGCTTTCTGGCGTAAGGCGTCATCGCCGTGCTTGTTATTAACTTGTTGGGATAATGTGTTACCAGGTATGAAAGAGACGGCAATGAGAATAAGGAATAAGTAACGTAAGGATCGTTTCATTGATACTCCACGGCGTGATTGTTGAAGTGAGTCGCGTTTACGTCTGGTAACAGTAAACAGCATATTACCCTTACGATTTTTGCATTCCTTTCGTTCTGAACAATCGCGTGCCGGCACGGAGTAGTTACTCGTATCGCAGCGCAACTAACGGGTCAACGCGCGAGGCAGCGCGGGCGGGAAGAAAACTTGCCAGGACTGCACTGATGATAGTCACCAGAACTCCGATTAAGATGGTGCGCGGATCGGTTGGTTCTACACCGTAGAGCAAGCTCGAAATCAATCGAGTCACCGCAAGTGCAGTTGGAATACCGATGATCACACCAACAAAGACCAGTAACAGAGTCTCTCGTACTACCATCCAGCGCACGCTGCGTGGTTGAGCACCAATGGCCATGCGGATACCGATTTCCTTGGTCCGTCGAACAACTCCGTAAGCCATCACGCCATAGAGTCCAATCGCCGCCAGCAGGAGAGCGACTAACCCGAAGAAGCTGGACAACCTTGCGAGAAGTCTTTCCAGGGTCAATGATTGATCGACAAGTTGAGGCACAGTTTTGATTCCGGCAAATATGAGATCTTTATCGATCGCCTTAATCTCATTTGTGATCGACGACGCAACTGACTCCGGCTTTCCCGCGGCACGGATCACGAGCAGTTGTCCTCGAATGCCGGGAAAATAAATCATCGGTGGCGTTTCTTCGCGCAGATTGCTGTAAATCGCATTGGTCGCGACACCGATGATCTCGGTGTCGTATTTGAGGTCTGGCGGATCTCCCCAGCCAAAGCGTTTTCCAATCGGAGTTGACTCGCCAAAGAATCGACGCGCCATGGAAGCGTTGATGATCGCAACCTTCCGCGGAGTAGTTTGCGCGCTGGATTTGTTTGGCGAATTAGCGTCCTCTGACTTGAAGTCTCGACCGAGCAAAATTGGCAAGCCCATAGTTTGGAAGTAATCAGGGGCCACCCGGCTCGTACGGATCTGCCGATCGTCGTTAACACCAAACGTATATCCCTCCACTGCGATACAACAGGTCCGAGAGCTCCCCGTCCGGAATCCACTGTCCGCTGTACTTGCAGATACGACGCCGGGAATGGACTTCACCGCGTTCAGCACTCTCTCATACAACTCGGGAAGTTGGTCATCGTTATAACCGGCTGCCTGAGGATCGATTCTGATCTGCAATACCTTGCCGGCATCGAATCCCATACTACGTGCGCGGAGATTCCGCAGCGTCTGAACAAAGAGTCCAGCTCCTGTGATCAGGAGTAGGGATAGTGCTACCTGAACCATTACCAGGAGCCGAGCGAGGCGAAGCTGCGAACGTGGGACAGGATTCTCTTTGAGTGTGGCGCTAATGTTTTGACGCGTCGCACACAAAGCCGGCGTAAGGCCAAATAACAGCGCGGTCAACAATGCAAGCAGCACCGTAAAGCCAAGGATCCTCAGGTTCAGTGAGACGTTGATCGGGATGGGAGTATTACGTTCGGAGGCCATTACAAGTAAAAACCTGCTACCCCACGATGCAAAGATCAATCCTAGACCAGCACCCGCAAGAGCCAGCAGAATAGACTCCGTCAGGAATTGCCGAATTAGCCGCCAACGGCCCGCGCCGATTGCCAGACGAACGGCGACTTCCCTGGCCCGCGCCGTGGCTCGCACAAGCAGGAGGTTTGCGACATTCGCGCACGCAATTAAAAGCAGCACGCCAACTGCTGCTGTTAGTATCCATAGTTGCCTGGAAAACTTATCGCGAGTCTCTGACAGACCTCTACTGCCCTGCACGATCTGCGCATTGCTTAGCCGGCGACCGTTGCGTCCGAGTTCCGTCTGGTCTGACTGCACCTGCGTGAGCCAGACACTTAAAGCTGCTTGTGCTTGCTGTAGATTGATGCTGGGATCGATCCTTGCCATCACACGGAGCCAACCCATGTTGGGCATTTCGAGATAGGATTGACCCCGATCAAACTGTGGTTGCGTTTTTAACGGTACCCAGATTTCAGGTGCTCGCCCAACAGATTCACCGAAAAATTCCGGAGGAGTGACTCCAACTATCGTGAATGGCTGATCCTTGAATTTAATGCCCTTTCCAACTATTGAGCCATCAGATCCCAACCTGGTTCTCCAGAAGTCATAACTGACTACTGCGACCGGGTGTGCACCCTGATCATCCTCAACAGTCAACGTGCGTCCGGTGATCGCATTCACGCCGAGCACCTGAAAGTACTCGCCGGACACAAGCTGTACTTCAGCTTTGATCGATTGAGTCAATCCCGGCGCTATGATTTCAACATTTTTGGTCCCATCAATGGCCGCGAAAACGCCGGTAAATGTGCGAGTGTTGTCCCGCAGGTGTTGGAACAGAGGATAGGAGAAGTTGTTGCGTTCTCCACGCAGGGTATACGTATCGATGGCAAAGAGTTGCTCGGGTTTTTTGACGGGCAACATCTTAATTATGACCGCATCAACCAGGCTGAAGATCGCCGTGTTCGCTCCGATGCCGATTGCCAGAGTAAGTATCATCACAACCGTGTAGACCGGACTGCGCCGCAGCACACGCAAAGCGAATCGCACATCCTGGAGGGTTGTTTCAACAACCGGCCATCCTCTTCGATCTCGATATGTTTCTTTGATCTGGTCAACGCCTCCAAAGCTTCGCCGGGCCGCGTAGGTAGCCTCCTCCAGTGTCATTCCCTTCCTAACGTTATCCGCGATCAGCATGTCGAGATGAGACTGAATCTCCTCGTCGAGATCCTGGTTAAGTTTTCGTCGCCGAAGAAGTCCGATCACTCGATGGAAAAATACGCGTATTAACACCTTTACTTCTCCTCTGCGGGTGATAAAAAGCGGTGCATTACTTCGGAAGTACGCCGCCAGCTTTCTTCTTCCGCCGAAAGCTGTTTAATTCCCTTGCGCGTGATGGAGTAGTACCTGGCTTTCCGATTGTTTTCGGACGCGCCCCATTTAGATTTAATCCAGCCCATCTGTTCCAGTTGCAGCAGCGCCGGATAGATTGTCCCCTGATTCAGCTGGACCACGTCGCCGCTGATCTGTTCGATTCGCCGGGCAATTCCGTAGCCGTGCAACGGCCCAAGGGTATTTAAGGTCTTGAG
>JAICQI010000295.1 GCA_025937955.1 Pyrinomonadaceae bacterium | reverse complement strand
CATTTAAAGGAGACACTTACGCGTGGTATCGCAACCTCTGTCTCGCGCAGGGCGCGCAGTATTCAGCGTATTTCGATCTCGGTCGATTCAAAGTGCTATGCCTTTCGCCCGAACTGTTTTTCGAGCGGCACGGGGATTGGGTGATCACCCGCCCGATGAAAGGAACGGTACGGCGTGGGCGTTGGCCGGCAGAGGATCGAGAGTTGGCGGAATGGCTGAAGCAGTCGGTGAAGGACCGCGCCGAAAACGTCATGATCGTCGATCTGCTGCGGAATGATCTCGGTAAGGTTTCGGTGCCGGGGAGTGTGCGCGTTTCTTCGCTGTTTGATATCGAGCGTTTCGAGACTGTTTGGCAGATGACGTCAACAGTCGAGTCGACATTAAAAGACGGCGTGAGTCTCGTGGAATTGATGACTGCGTTGTTCCCGTGCGGTTCCATCACCGGCGCGCCGAAGATTCGCACGATGGAGATTATTCGAGAACTCGAGCGTTCTCCGCGCGGCGCTTACACGGGAACGATCGGTTTGCTGGAGCCGGGTGGAGCTTGTGTTTTTAACGTTGCTATTCGCACGGTTGTTGTTGATGGCCAGTCGAATCAGGCGACGTTTGGTGTAGGCGGAGGCGTGACGATCGATTCTACTGCCGAGCGTGAATATGAAGAGTGTTTGGTGAAGAGTCGGTTCTTGCACACGTCGCCGGTGGAGTTTCAGTTGATCGAGTCGATGCTGTTGGAAGATGGTGAATACTTTCTGCTCGCGCGGCATCTCGAACGGCTCAGAAGTTCGGCGGAGTATTTTGGGTTTAGGTTTTCGGAGGAAGCGATCAAATCCGCCTTACCACAAATAGCTGTTGGCAAGTTCAAGGTACGATTGGTGCTTTGGAAGGACGGCCAGGTCGAAACGCAGATGTCGCGGATTGAAAACGCGGATTCGGTCAAGCATATCGGACTGGCGTCGTCGTCGGTCGACTCGTCGGATCGGTTTCTATATCACAAGACTACGCTTAGGGATTATCACTCGGAGGATGTGATCTTTTGGAATGAGAGAGGCGAAGTGACGGAGTCGAGGATTGCTAATGTTGTCGTTCCGATTGACGGGGAGCTTTACACGCCGCCGATCAGTGCTGGTTTGCTACCCGGGACGTTTCGCGAGCAGTTGCTGGCGGAGGGCAAGATCAAAGAGCGAGTGATTACGATTGAAGAACTGAGAAGAGTAAAAGAATTCTTCCTTATCAACTCCGTTCGCAAATGGATCTTAGTAAAGCAAGATCTCTGATCTGGCACGCCGGAATTCCTGCAACCCACTATTCCACGAAGCAACAATCTCCCGCACGCTCTCGCCACGCTTCACGCGTTCGAGCGTGTCCGAATTCACCAGCAAGCGCAGATAGCTATCCACCTTCCACTCGTTCGGATACAGCTTCCGCAGCGCGAGCGCCATTTCAATCCCGGTGAGCAGCGGACGAAACGCTGCCCGATCTGTGATGATGATGTTCACGCCACCACACTGCTCGTCCTTGAACACTGAAGCCTTCGGTGTGAAGCGAAGCGGCACGAACCGCACGCCCGGCAAACCACGTTGATTCAAAACCTCCGCCAGCTTGTCGCCCTGGATCCATGGCGCACCAACAATCTCGAACGGCGTATCGGTGCCGCGGCCCACCGAGACATTTGTCGTCTCGAGTAGACCAACGCCCGGATAGAGCGTCGCCTCAGTCAGGCTGCGCATATTCGGCGAAGGATTGATCCAGGTGAGATTAGTCTCGTCAAACCACATCGAGCGCCGCCAGCCTTCCATCTTGATCACGCGCAGATCGGCTCCGATATTTCGCTGGCGGTTGAAGAGTTGGCCTAACTCCCCGATCGTGAGACCGTGTCGCGTCGGGATCGTGTGATACGAGATGAACGACAGCTTGTCGCTATCGGCAATCGGGCCCTCGACGTCGACGCCGCCGATCGGATTCGGGCGATCCAAAACAAACACCGGCAGCTTCACCTTCACGGCTTCTTCGAGCAGGTAACCGAGCGTGGAAATGTACGTGTAGAAGCGCGCGCCGATGTCCTGAATGTCGTAGACAAGCGCATCGAGATCTTTGAGTTGCTCGGGCTTGGGCCGGCGTGTCTCGCCGTATAACGAATAGATTGGAAGTCCCGTCGCTTCGTCTTTTGAGTCGGAGACGTTTTCGTCGGCGAGTCCTCGAATTCCATGTTCCGGTGAGAACAGTGCGACGAGTTTGACGCCGGGCGCTTTGCTGAGCACGTCGATCGTCTGCCGCCCTTCGCGGTTGCGTCCAGTGTGATTCGTAACCAGCCCTACGCGCATACCGGCGAGTTGCTTGAAGTTGTCGCGCTCGAGCACGTCGATTCCCGTCAGCACTCTTGCGGAGCTTCCGGATCCCTCGTCACGAAAAGCAAACTGTCGCAGGCCCTTTACGACCTCGGCGTAATAACTTGCAGATTGCTCGCGCGCGCGTTCGACCACAACCGAATCAGTCACTGAACTGGCGACAATCGAAGCGACTCGACCACGCAATGGTCCAACATCGCCTTTTCCGTCCGGATGAACGCGATTGCTCAGAAACACGACAAACATCTCGCTCGCCGGATCGATCCAGATCGACGTGCCGGTGAAACCCGTGTGGCCAAACGAGCCCAGCGGAAAAAGTTCGCCACGATTGGTAGAGTAACTGGTGTTAATGTCCCAACCGAGTCCGCGCGTGTTGCCGCTACTCGAAACGATTCGTGGGCGCGTCATCTGGGCCACAGTCAGAGGCGAAAGCACGCGCACGCCGCCGTACGAGCCTCCGCTCAGAATCATCTGGCAATAGATTGCGAGATCGTTGGCGGTCGAAAAGAGTCCGGCGTGCCCGGCAACACCATTCATGCGATACGACGTCGGATCGTGGACTTGCCCACGTAACCAAACGTCGCCTTCAGCTCCGGCGTTTACAGCCGTATCACCGAGATAACTGAGTTGGCCGCGACGTCTTTCAGTTGGCGCGATTCTCGACTCCAGCGTTGCGTTTGGACGAAAGCCCGTGCTGGACATTCGCAACGGGCCGAATATGTTCTTTTGTGCAAACTGGTCAAGCGGCATTTGACTGACGCGAGCAACGACCTCGCCGAGTGCGATGAACCCGATATCGCTGTAAGTGAAACGAGTGCCGGGTGGGTTGCGCAGCGGTTCCTTGATCAGTCTCTTAATTGCTTCATCGTAGCCAGACCAACGCTCCCGCAAGTCGAAGTCAGGCGCGTAGCCGCTGATATGCGTGAGTAGTTGTTCAATCGTGATGCGCTCTCTTCCCTCACCTTTCAATTCCGGAATGTGAAGTGAAACCGGATCGCTGAGACGCAACTTGCCGCGTTCGACCAGGATCATGATGCTGGTGGCGGTGGCGACGACTTTCGTGAGACTCGCGACGTCGAAGATCGTATCGGGCGTCATCGGTTCGCGCGCGGGTTCGAGTGCGCGTGAACCGTATGATTTACGCCAAACCACACGTCCCTTCCGGCCCACCAGCACGACCGCCCCCGGCAATCTTTTATTTGCTATCTCGCCTTCAACGACCGCATCGATCTGCGCCAATCGCTCCAACGACACCGCTTGCCCCAACGCCACTTGTGCGATCAGCGCAAGCAGAACCGGAACAGCGAAAATCCGTCTTTTCAGTGTTAATCCGCGGCTCATTTGTTTTTCTTAACCTGAATTCCAGTTCCTCTTGGGTACAACCCCGGCAAAGAGATCGGAAGCTTTCCTACAACATCAATCTCCCCGAGCAACGCGCGCGCAACCGCTTGCTGTAAGCTCGGCATATCACCATACGCCACAATGTAAGTGCGCAGCCCGGGAAAGCTCTGAAGTAAATAAGGATTGCCGAAACTGATCCCGACAATCGGCTTCTTCGCCGCAATCGCGGCCGACAACGCACGCGCGCCCGTATCCGGTATGCCCACACTCAATTTCTGTCCCGAGCGCACCCGCCCGTACAACGAGGCCAGCACCACATCAGCGGCCTGCGCCTTCTCGATGGCTTTCTGAACCTCCTTATCCGTGGAACGCTCATCAAGCACGATCGTCTCCATTTTCAAACCGCCGGTTTTGAGTCTTGAAGCAAACCCTCTCGCGATCCAGCCGCGATCGTCGCCGTTGGTTACCGCAAGATTGAAGATCTTCGACTCCGGCTTGAGATTCAGTGGCACCAGCTTGTCTTCATCGCGAACGAGGGTGACGGCGTGTTCCGCAATCTCAGTCGCCAAAGCCCGAACGTCTTTGCTGCTCACGAGGCGGTCGATTGTATCCACCGGCGTGACACGCTGGTCTACCAGTCCCAGATCGTATTTAGCGGCGAGAATTTTGCGAGCTGATTCCTCAACGCGTTGTTCAGTAATGCGTCCACTCTTCACTGCATTGAGCACGCCTCGAAACGACGCGTCCACGTCAGTAGGTTTCAAAAGCATGTCGGCACCCGCTTCGAGAGCACGCACGGCCGCTTCTTCCTGCGTGAAATAGATCGTGAGGCCACTCATGCTCAACGCATCTGTCACGATCATTCCCGTAAACTTCAGATCGTTTCGCAGGATCGCGCCCATCACCGGCGACAACGTCGCGGGCATAGTTCCTTCCTCTGCGACGATCTCGCCGTCTTCGTCAGTATCGGTTGGCGCTGATCTCTGGTTGGGCGGCAGCGGTTTGACTACTGTCGCGTCGATCTTCGGCAAGGCGATGTGGCCCACCATCACCGCACCCACGCCCGCATTCACCGACGCCTGGAAAGGTACAAACTCGATCGTCTTCAAGCGCTCTCGGTCGATATTGATCTCGGGCAAGCCGCGATGTGAATCGACCGCGGTGTCGCCGTGTCCGGGAAAATGTTTCGCTGTGGCGATGGCGCCGGCTTCCTGCGCGCCCTCAGTAAACGCCGCGCCGAAACGAGCGACATCGGCGGGGTCTTCGCCATAAGAGCGTACGTTGATGACAGGGTTGGCGGCGTTGTTGTTTACATCGACGACGGGCGCGAAGATCTGGTGCACGCCGAGCGCGCGGGCTTCGCGTGCTGTTGCCTCACCCTGGCGGCGCGCGTATTCGGGGTTGCCCGTCGCAGCGACCGCCATGTTCCAGGGAAAGTTGACAGTGTCTTCAAAACGCATCCCTGCGCCCGCTTCGAGATCCGCGGAGATGAGCAAGGGATAACGGGCCAACTGCTGCATGCGATTCACGAGGATCACAGATTCATAAACCGGGCCGCGGAAGAGGATGATGCCACCGACTTTGTTGACTTCGATCTGGCGCTTGAGCTCGCGATAAGCGTCGGAATCCTGGTTGAGAAAAGTCGCATTGACGCCCACTGAGATGAGTTGGCCAATCTTCTCTTCGAGCGACATCTTGCGCAGCTCATCGTTGGCCCACTTCAGCGCCTTGCTCGACGGATCGCGTTTGAACGGGCGCACCTGCGGCGTGACCGGCAAGGCACACAGGCCAAGCAAAACCAAGATCAAGAATGCCGAGAAATAACGATTCAGCTTGTGCATGAATGATTCAATCCTTCTCCGGAATCGATCCTATAGGTCCGATTGGACCTATTTCCTTCGTGGCGGGCGCGAACGCAAAACTCGCCGCCCACGCAACCACAAACGTGATCGTGCTTCCGAGAAACACGTACCACGGCCACGCAACCGGCGTCCTTAAGAAAACGTAAAGCATCGACCCGACACTCACCAGCATGCCGATCAACGCCGGCGGCTGACTGACTCTACGCAGAAACGTCCCCACCAAAAACACACCGAGAATCGGGCCATTTATCAGTGAAGCGATCGAGAGCGCGTTGCTCAATGCGGATCCTGGTTGATTGCGAACCGCCAACGCCACGCCGACCTGGACGACTCCCCAGATCAACGTCAGCAAGTGTGAAACCTTCAGATAGTGCTTGTCATCACGATTGGGACGAAACGGCTTGTAAAGATCGTTCACGGCCGTTGCGGCTATCGAGTTGAGCGATGACGACATCGCCGCGGCAAAGATCGCCGCTACCACCAACCCGGAAAGTCCGGTGGGCATGTACTTCGTAATGAAATCGGGAAAGACGCGATCACCGCCTGTAAATGGAAACGCTGCCGACGCCGCTGTTGCGTAAGCCGGATCCGTAAATGGATGATAGAACGCAAACAACAAAACCCCGATAAACAGAAACCCGATGAACTGGACCAGCACAATCACACCGCTCGTGAGCAGCGCGATGGTCGCGCGACGCGCGCTATCCGTGCAGAGATAACGCTGCACGAGGTATTGATCCGTGCCGTGCGTGCTCATCGTCAGGAAGCAGCCGCCAATCAAACCGGACCAGAACGTATAGGTCTTGGTGAGGTCAAACGAAAAATCAAACAACGAAAACTTGCCAAACTGCGTTGCCACCGAGCTGACCGTCGCGAGTCCGCCATCGATCGAGGATATGAGCACGACCGCAGCCGCGATCGCGCCTGCGATGTAGATGCCGAGTTGGACCACTTCAACCCAGATTACAGCCTCCATGCCGCCGAAATACGTGAAGATGATCATCGCCAGGCCGATCAGAACGATCGAGGCGACGATGATCGGCTCGGAATTCGCACTGGGTTGAAAAGCAGCGTAGACAGCGGCCAAAACGATTGCGGTTAGAAGTAGTCGAATGCCGTCGGCGATGTTACGCATGACGACGAAGAGCGAAGCGGCCACCATCTTGATCTTGCCGCCGAAGCGCTGGTCCAGAAGCTGGTAAACAGTAAGCAGCTCACCGCGAAAGTAAGAAGGGATGAACAGCAGTGAGATAACGATGCGTCCGAGCAGGTAGCCGAAAACCAGTTGCAGGAAACCGAAATTCCCGCCACGAGCAAAAGCAACGCCGGGAATTGAGATGAACGTGATCGTCGAGGTTTCGGTGGCGACGATTGAAAACGCCACCGCCCACCATGGCACGGAACGATCGCCGAGAAAGTAGTCGGCAGTGGTCTTCTGTTTCCGGCTAAACCAGGTGCCAAACAGAACGATCCCGATCAGGTAGCCGAAGATGATGATGAGATCGAGAGCTTTCATTCAGCCACAAAAAGGCACAAAAAACACAAAAAAGAAAACCCGGCGCCCCCGAGCGGGCGAAAGAATAAGCCTGGGGCGCAAGCCCCAGGTAAGCCATTTAAGAAT
>JAICQI010000080.1 GCA_025937955.1 Pyrinomonadaceae bacterium | reverse complement strand
GCACTTCTCAGACTCTTCACGGATCGCGTCCTGCGCCTGCCGCTTGGTGCCGACAAAGAGAACCGTCTTGCCTTTATCTTCAGCGATGAGATTGGTCACAAAGGCGATCGCCTCGCGAAACATGCGCTGAGTTTTTTGCAGGTCGATGATGTAAATGCCATTGCGCTCGCCAAAGATGTATTCCTTCATCTTTGGGTTCCAGCGCCTAACCTGGTGGCCGAAGTGAACACCGGCCTCCAGCAGCTCTTTCATGGTAACCGAAACCAAACTAAAGTCTCCTTCTCGCTAATTGGTTTAATGTACTCGCCGCAGCCTCTCGACTTCTTTTAGCGTAAGCAACCAATCGTGCCGCGGCAATGGAATCGGTCCTATAAGACCCATACGTCCTATAGGACCTATAAGCGTTATCGTTTCGAAAACTGGAACCGTTTGCGGGCGCCCTTTTGTCCGTACTTCTTGCGCTCCTTGATTCGCGGATCGCGTGTCACCAGACCGGCATGTTTGAGAGTCGGACGAAGGTCGGCGTTGAATTCGAGCAGCGCTCGCGTGATGCCGTGCCTGATCGCTCCCGCCTGGCCCGCTGGACCACCACCCTTAACGTTGATGACAAGATCAAACTTGTTCGTGGTCTCCGTCAATTGCAGCGGTTGACGAATGATCATCCGCAGGGTTTCATTGGGGAAGTAGCGATCGAACGGTTTGTGGTTAACTTTTACTTCACCAGCGCCGGGTCGCAGGTAAACTCGGGCCGTTGCCGATTTGCGTCGCCCGGTTCCGTAATACTGAATTTCAGCCACAATAATCTTCCTCTAATTCCGCTAATCTTATTTTGAGTTGGTTTTGTGAGTTAGGTCGAGGGCTTGCGGGCGCTGGGCTGAGTGCGGGTGCTCGGCATCGGCGTAAACTTTGAGCTTCTTCGCCATCGCCTTGCCGAGCTTTGTCTTCGGCAGCATGCCCTTAATGGCGAGCTCAATAACTCGCTCCGGGCGCTTGGCAATCATCTCCTTTGCGGTGGTCTGTCTCAGACCTCCCGGGTAAAGTGTGTGATGACGGTAAAGTTTCTGCTCAACTTTGTTCCCCTTCAGGACCGCTTTCCGGGCGTTGATCACGACGACGTGATCGCCCATGTCGAGAAAGGGAGTCCATTCAGGATTGCGCTTGCCAGTCAGAATTGATGCAACCTCAGAAGCCAGATGCCCGACGGTTTGACCGCTCGCATCTACTACATACCATTTTCGTCTTCCAGCGAGTTCCTTCCCGCTGGGGAAGTGTGTTGACATAGTTAACTATCTCTATTTACAGCGAATAAAACGCGAACGGCTAGAATACCGAACGCTCCAAAATGTTGTCAACCCGCGGCGAGGCAGGTAGACATTAAAAGGCCCTTCGGGATCCCGAAGGGCCTCGGTTTCGTAGGTTACCACAAGTTGTTACGGCTTGTCGGGAGTTTTGGTAGTCCCGGTGTCGTTTCTTTTCAGCTTCGGCGGTGCCTCAGTCGACTTCGGCTGCTCGGTGCCGCCTTCCGCCGGACTCGTCGTGGTGGTATCGTCCGGTGTTGGTTGGCGACGCTTCAATGTCGGCCTGCCGGGTGCTCCACTTTCATCGCCTGTCGCAATCGCTCCAGCCGTCGAAGCACGCGCGTTCGACAGTCTTAACAGCCGGCCCTTCACCCGCTGAAACTCGGAACTGCTGATGACATACTCTTCGATCTCCGGAAACCGGGCTGCCAAAGCGAGTGCTGCTTGTCTGCGGTCCGGCGGTGCCGGGTGCGACGCAAATGCGCGCGAGATAAATCCGGGTTTTTTCTTGTTCTTGGCTTCCAGCTTTTCAAACATCGTGGCCATCGCGCCCGGATCGTAACCGGCGGCGTACATGTACTGGACGCCCAGCTTGTCTGCCTCTTCTTCCGCGCCACGGCTAAACTTCATGAAGATCCCGAGCAGTCCGATGCCGGCCGTATTCTGGTAAATCATTCCGGGAATGCCGCCGATGAATATCGATCCCGCGAGGGCAGCGTACTCGAGCAAACTTCCCTTGGTTTGGTTCTCCACGGCGTGGCGGGCTGCGACGTGCGCGATTTCGTGCGCCATCACACCGGCCAGTTCCGCTTCGTTGTCGGCCGCGAGGATCAGCCCCTTGTTTACGTAGAAGAAGCCACCCGGCAGTGCAAACGCATTCACTTCATCAGAATCGATGACTTTGATAGTGAATGGCACTTTCGCATCGGAATGGAGCACGATGTTCTGACCGACGCGATTCACGTACTCGGTGATAATCGGATCGTCAACAAACTTCGCTTGCCGATCGACTTCCGCTGCCAGCTCACGTCCGAGGCGCACTTCCTTTTCGGTGGAGCCGCTCATCTTGGCAATGATGCCGGTATTGATGTTCCGCTTGCCGATCATGTTTGGATCTTCGTTGGTCGACAGCGGTTTGTTTGACTTCGCAGTTGTCGCTGCGGGCGTCGTCTTCTTCTGCTCCGCCTGCGTTTGGTTGGTTTTTTGAGGATCTTCGGCTGGTTTAGTGGCCGGCGCTTGTTGCGCGACCGCAGCCACCGAGCTCACCAGTAAAGCTGCGGTTAAAACGAAAGCACTCGTGGCGCGGGAGAAGTTGTTCATCTCAAAAAACCTCCAAAGTTTTCGAATGACCTGAGGGTGGGGTCTACGACTGTCGTTTTCGCTAAATCCTGACGCGCAGTCTATGATGCACAGGTTCGGCGGCTTGGTTGGTTCACCAAATACAACTTCCTGGCCCGGAGGGGAACTGACTTTCGCGCCTGAAATCACTTAGCTTAGCCGTAACTATACCTATGCCCGACAGGAAAAGGAAGCAAAAGCCGAAAGTCTCAATCATCGGCAGCGGACGCCTCGGAACCGCCCTGGCGGTCGCGCTTGCCGGTCGAGGATATTCAATCGGGTCCCTCGTCGCCCGCCGGGCGCAAAAGGCGCGGCAAGCCGCCAGCCTTTTAGACGCAGAGGTGCAGGTATTAGCCGCAAAACAATTGCGCTCACTGTCCCCTGCGGATGTCTTTTTGATCACTGTTCCGGACGATCAGATTGCGGGTGTTGCTGGTGCGCTGAGTAGTCTTAGTTTCACAGCCACTGCGCTTCATACCAGCGGCGCACTGTCAGCGGAGGTGCTTGCCCCTTTGCGAGAACGAGGGTGGCACATCGGTTCAGTTCACCCGCTAATGGCTGTGAGCGACGCGCGCGAGGGTGACGGAGCGCTGCGCGGTGGTTACTGGAGTGTCGAGGGTGACAAAACCACCTTGCGCCTGGCGAAAACAATCGTCAGCGACCTATCCGGCAAAAGCTTTTCGATCCGCTCGGAAGATAAACCGCTTTATCACGCGGCCGCGGTTATGGCTGCAGGTAATGTCGTTGCCTTGTTTGATGTGGCGCTTGAGATGCTGGTTCAGTGCGGGCTGACACGGAAGACCGCTCGCAGCGTGTTGCTGCCCTTGATTGCCAGCACCATACACAATCTCGAAACTAAAGACCCGGCGCAGGCGTTAACGGGCACCTTTGCCCGCGGTGACGTGGAGACAGTGAAGCGACATCTCGCGGCGCTCAAGAATAAGGATCTCGCGGATGCGCTCAAGCTTTATCGTTTGCTCGGCGAGAGATCCCTGAAACTTACAAAGAAGCATCCACAGATTACACAGATTCTCAAATCGGTATAATCACGCTATGCAACCAACACCCAGCGCGAGTTACAGTTTGACCTTGCGCGTCAGGCTTTCTTCACGTGCCGGATCGCTTGGTGAGTTAACCACTGCAATAGGCAAGGCTGGTGGCGACATCGGCGCCATCGACATCGTCAACGTTGGTAACGATTTCATCATTCGCGACATCACCGTCAGCTCCGTTTCCAGTACACACGGCGAACAGATTGTAGAAACAGTTAAAGACGTCGATGGCGTCGAGTTGCTTCAGGTGTCAGACCCGACGTTCCTGATGCATTTGGGCGGAAAGATCGAGGTCGTTCCGAAGGTGCCGCTGAAGACGCGCGCCGATCTCTCGATGGCTTACACGCCGGGCGTTGCTCGCATCTGCGACGCCATTCACAAAGATCCCGATAAAGCCTTCACCTTGACGATAAAGAAAAACACAGTCGCTATCGTTACTGACGGAACTGCAGTGCTCGGTCTGGGCGACATTGGACCAGCGGCGGCGTTGCCGGTGATGGAAGGGAAGGCGATGCTGTTCAAGGAATTCGCCGGCGTCGATGCTTTCCCGATCTGTTTGAACACGAAAGATCCGGATGAGATCGTGCGAACAGTGAAAGCGATCTCGACAGTTTTTGGCGGGATCAATCTAGAAGATATTTCCGCGCCTCGTTGCTTCCAGATCGAAGAACGACTGAGGGAAGAGCTCGACATCCCGGTTTTTCACGATGATCAGCACGGCACCGCAGTCGTCGTGCTCGCGGCACTGATTAATGCGTTGAAGTTAGTGGGCAAGGACATAAGCGACGTCAAGGTTATTGTCAACGGCGTCGGCGCGGCGGGTGTGGCGTGCTCGAAGATAATAATGGCCGCGGGCGTCCGCAATATCGTCGGTTGCGATCAGACCGGAGCGCTCTATCGTGGGCGCCGCGAGAATATGAACTGGATGAAAGAGTGGTACGCGCAGAACACAAACCCCGGTGAGGAGAAGGGAACAGTTCACGAGGTCATTAAGGGCGCCGACGTGTTTCTGGGGTTGTCAGTGCCCGGAGTGATCGATGTGGAAGACGTGAAGGCGATGGCCCAAAAGCCGATCGTGTTCGCGATGGCGAATCCGGTTCCGGAGATCATGCCCGAGGAGGCGGCGCCGTACGTCGCGGTGATGGCTACGGGTCGTTCTGATTATCCGAACCAGATCAATAACGTTCTGAGTTTTCCTGGAATCTTTCGTGGCGCGCTTGGGTGTCGCGCGGCGCGCATAAACGAAGAGATGAAACTCGCGGCGGCGAACGCGATCGCGGGCATCATCAGTGACGCCGAACTGCACCCGGAATACATCGTCCCGTCAGTCTTCGATAAGCGAGTAGCCGAAGCGGTCGCACGCGAAGTCGAGGCAGCCGCGCACCGCACGGGCGTCGCGCGCCGCCAGACCGAGTCACAATAAGTAGCCACAAAAAGGCACAAAAGGCACATAAGAATTGAAAGAGGATCGCTTTAATTAATTCTTATGTGCCTTTTGTGCCTTTTTGTGGCTACTTATTCTTTAGGTCTTTCGCGATGAGGGGAATGATACGGCGCGGTACGTCGATGGCGGCTTTGATATGACGTGCGTGGGTGAAGTGGCCGGCGACGTATATGCCGGGCACGTTGGTTTCGAAAGTTTCCGGGTTGTAGACCGGTACTTCTGTTAATTTTCCCGGTTCGGTTTTTACTCCGAGCTGTTTTAGTAAAGAGAGATCGGCATCGCTGCCGACGAGTACGAACACGACGTCGTTCGGAAGCGTCAGCGACTCGCCCGTCTCAGCTGTCAGCTTCACTTCCGTTTCGGTGATCTCGTCGACGTGTTTGTAGAGTATGACGTTGAGCCGGCCGGCTTCGATCTCGGTTTCGAGTGGAGTCCGCACCCAGTGTTTCATCGCGCCGGCTTTCGGATCGCGGTTCTCCCAGTCTTCACGCCAGATAGCCATTGTGGTCCGGGCACCCTCTTCTGACAGAAACAGAGCAGCCTCCGCGGCGCTATTCCCACCGCCGACAACCAGCGCATCCTTTCGGACGTAAGCGTATGGCTCCACAAAGAGGTGATGCACTTTCGGCAAATCTTCTCCCGGCACATTCAGCCGGCGCGGTCTCTCCATCGCTCCGATCGCAAACAACACGCGCGCGGCCTGGTATTCGCTGCGTGTTGTTTTCACAACAAAGCTCTCGTTGACATTCCCGGTTACGGCGATGACTCGTTCGTCAGTGTTGATGTGCAGGTCGAGGTTGAGGACGAAGTGGATGTAGTGAGACAACATCTCTTCGCGCGTCGGTTTCTCTCGCACGGGCTTTAGCGTGCCTTCATGCATCTCCACTTCGTTAGGCGTGGAAAACATGCTTCGGCCCACGGGATACTGGCGGATCGTGTTTGCGATCGTCCCCTTTTCAATGACGAGATAGGAAAGACCTTTCTGCATCGCCGCTTCAGCAGCAGAGAGACCCGCCGGACCGGCCCCGATGATGATCAGATCGAGCATTGAATTTAGAAAAAAACCTCACCGCGTGCGACCAGCACTGCCCCACCACCCACCTTCACTTCCTCAACCCGGCCCGCCTCCCCTTTCACGTCGAGGTTGATGCGGCTGGGCCGGTTAATAAAGTCGCCTTGTTCAATCACAAACTTATACCTGCCGTCCTCCGGTTCCAACGTCAAACCACCGTGATGCACGAGATATGCGCCCAACGCTCCGCAGGCGCTGCCAGTCGCCGGATCCTCGGGCATGTTGTCAGCCGGCGCAAAGTACCGCGCGTGCGCGCGTGACGCGCCCACTTCCAGCGTCTCGCGCGTGAATGCGTGACATCCCGATCCGCCATGGCGCGTGTAAACGTCGGACAGCAGCGACGAATTGACGTGACAATCGCGCAAGTCAGCCAGCGAGCGAACCGGAACGGCGAGACACGACAATCCCGTCGAGATCACCTGGATCGGAAGACTCTCGTCGAGAACTTCACGCGCCAGTCCCAACGCGCGCGCGACTTCCGCCTGCTCGTGCGCGTCGTCGATCTCCTTGAGCACCTGAAACTCTCCCTGAGTCATCACCACCTGGACCGGCTTCCCATCTTTAAACTCTATGTCGACCGGCAAGACCCCGATTGGAACTTCATGAAAGATTCGTTGCCATCCATTGCCGCCGTCGGGAAGCGGGACCACGCCTTCCTGCGCGAGGCAGGTCCATGTGCCGACAATCGGATGACCGGCAAATGGAAGCTCCCGGATCGGCGTGAAGATGCGCAGGCGTCGCAGCACTTCATCCGTTTCCGGTTTCAGCACAAACACAGTCTCGGAGAGGTTCATCTCCCGCGCGATCTGCATCATCTTTTCGTCGCTGATACCTTCCGCTTCAGGAAACACTGCCAGGGGATTACCGCAAAAAGCGCGGTCAGTGAAAACGTCGAATTGGAGAAAGTGATAATTTGGCATGGTTGTTTTTGGTCACATGATCCAGTGTAGGAAAGGCGTGGTCAAGCTGCGCGAAAAACTTTCCCGTCGCGCTACGTTACAGGTATAACAAATCCTCCATGGTCCGTGCTGAATTTTCATTGACAGTGCTTTGCCATGGGGCGTATAAGGGCTGCCTCGCTGCACTCTAAATTTCAAAGAGTGCACACAGCACTCCCTTTGTCATCTCTGACGCGCTCGCTCACGGAACTAATCCACTTCGCGAACGCTGCCTGAACATTCTAGTACGACCGGAGATCTTCTTATGGCACACAAAAGAGTCAGCATAAAAAAAGGCGGCGGCTTACCCCAGGTCGAATTGCGATTCGGCAACGCGCTCTTCGCCAAGTACGACATCTTTCTCTTTGATCGGAACGGAACGAATCCGCAACCGGTAACAACCAATCAGCTTAACTCGGATGACGAACCAGACATCTTTACAGTTGGCGCCGCGGTTGCAACTCTGGATCAGCAGATTCTTTTCTGGCAAGCCGCAATCTCTGTTTTCGATAACCAGCCCGGTCAGACGTATCTGATGAGGGCCATCATCACTCAAGACGGCCAGCAATTAGCCGTCTTCGATAAGCGCGGTCCAATTACTAACACCGTTATCGATCAGGATACGGTCAGGTTTGTCCTGGAGTAATGTCATGAAAAGAAGATTCATAGCCTGGTTACTGATCTTGAACTTGTTACTTCTGTCGCAAGTCGCCGTGTCACAAACCCTGGGCACTGCAAGCGATGCAACTTTCGTAAGCTTCACCTTCACTTCTCCATGTGAAGATTGTGCAACACAAAACAGCGCCACGGGCAATGTGTACATTGTCGATATGCCCTCGGCAAGGAACGCCTCGCTCACAAAATCGCAGTCTCTTACAGATTTCAATCTGCAAGTCACGCTCAAGAACGATCGGATCGTTTACTCGTTCCCATTTAAGCCCGGCACTTCGCCGCGGGCCGTTTGGCGACAAGGAGCGACAGTCCTGCAAATCTTCTTCGTTCCCGCCGCCGACAACGTAGCAGCGACCGTTTCAGATGTGGACTCGCCGCGTGTCGCATCTACCACGAATGTAACTACAGCGGTTGATACGAACAGTAATGGAAACGGGAATGGCCACAGAAACGTTGGCAACGGATCGACTGTCAGTGCGTCTACTGCAAGTCCCTCTATCGCAACAGCAGCAGCGCCAAGTCAATCACCCACGCCCATGCCCTTTACCAGCGTGCTAAACCGCGACGCACCGGGATCGACCGCTTTCAGTAACGTCGATATGTCCGTACCCGAGTCGCCGGCTTTTACGGTTCTCGGTGTAACACCGGAAACAGTCATCCGCCCCACCAGCCCCCGCGCATTTGCCACGTCTCTGTTGAATGGCGTCGACCAAAACGGAAACTTTCAGTCAGGGCTGGCCATGGACTTTGTTCCATACTTGCTGGTTGCAGGAGACGACTTAACTCTTCGGAAATACCAGAACAGCCAGATAGTGCGGTTACTGTCGCGTACTCAGTTTTCCTTCGCTACCACCAAAGGCGCAACGGAAGACGATAAATCGATGCGCCTCGCTTTGGGACTGCACATGGCGTTGTGGGACCGCGGTGATCCACGTACGGACGAAACGCTGATGAGTTGTCTGAGCACTTTCAGACTCCCGCCACCACCAACAAGTCTGGAGTGTGAGCTACCCGACAATCCGACTCCTGCAGATCAGGAAGCCTTTCGCAGGTGTCAGGAATCGGCTGAAGCTACCAGACAAGAGCGTGCAAGACAGGTGCAGGAAGCCAAAGAATTCAACGACAGCGTCTCGACCAGGTGTCGCGATGAATCTCGCGAAAGAAACTGGAATGCTTCCAGTTGGATCATTGGAGGAGCACCGAGCTGGATTAGCACAGACGGACAAACGAAGAACATGCGCTGGAACGGCGGGGGATTTTGGACTTCGCTGGCATACGGCTTTGAAGGTGTGCCAGGTTTGGAAAAGAATTCCCAACTGATCGTGCATGGACGCTATCGCAACCGCGAACAGGTTCCGGATCCGAACGTAACAGGAGCGTTCTTCTCGCAGGACAGTATCTTCTTCGGCACGCGGTTTAGAACTGGGAGCCCGACTTTCAACGGTTCGTTCGAATACACGTTTCTTCGTTCGCGAATCAACGGTCTCAGTTTTGATAATTCGTCGCGACTGGCGTTGTTATTCGAGCGGAGAATCGCCGGTGATACGTGGTTTAACTTATCACTCGGCGGTGAGACCGGACGGCAGGACGGACGCAACAATGGCTTTGTCCTGACATCCTTCAAGTGGGCGTTTTCGGATCGGAGAGACGTTCCATCGCCGCAGTGATTTTAGGGAGACGCGAGATTTGAGATAGACTTGTCGCGTGAGCCTACAACGACGAATGACGAATGCCGCGCTTGAACAAAACTTGCGCGGCATTCTTCTGCCTATAACTACACCGTTCAGTTCTGATGTCGTAGATCACGCGGCCATGCGATCGAACATTGATCGCTGGGCCACGACGGGCATAAATGGTTATGTTGTGCTCGGTTCTACCGGGGAACGTGTTCATGTCGATGAGCGCGAATATCTCGAGGTGCTTGAAACCACGCGTGAGGTTGTGCCTGGTTCGATGGCGTTCATTGTGGGCGCCGGACAGCAAAGCACTATGGGCACGATCAAAGAGATAGAGAGAGCGGCGGCAGCTGGTGCGGATGCGGTGCTCGTTATTACGCCTCACTTTTATCGTTCCGCGATTACGCAAGAGGCCCTTGTTAATTTTTACCGCAGTGTCGCCGATGCGGCGCCGGTTCCGTTGTTGCTCTATAGCATGCCTCCGCTCACCGGGATCAAGATCGAGCCGGAAACGATAGCGCGACTAAGCGAGCATCCGAATATCGTCGGCGTGAAGGACAGTTCTAACGACATCGCGGGGTTTAGCGAGACGGTTCGGCTTTGTCCTTCTGATTTCGCAGTGATGACCGGCAATGGCACCGTTTTCCTCGATGCTCTCCAGGCTGGCGCGACCGGCGCGATTCTGGCTGTCGGGTGTGTGGTTCCAGAGATCTGCGTCGAGATCTTTCGCGCATTCAAAGCCGGTGAGCTCGAGCGCGCCGCGATGCTTCAGTCGAAGCTCACGCCGCTCGCTGCCGCAGTCACGACCCGCTTCGGCATCGGAGGGCTAAAAGCTGCGCTCGATCTCGCTGGTTATCGTGGTGGCTCAGTCCGCGCACCTCTACAACCTCCCGACGACAGCGCGCGCACCGAGATTGCAACCCTCCTCGAATCTTTGTAGGGGTGGCCCTCCGTGGCCACCCCAGCGTGCGCATTTCAACACTGGGGCGGCCACGGAGTGCCGCCCCTACAAATGACGTCTGTAGAGCGCTAAGGTAGAATGCTGGCAGGAGTCTGAATTATCTTGAGTACAGCCGAAGCCGCTTGTTATAGCACCCCCGAACAGTCAGGACTGCGCGTCGAGACGCTGCCGTTCGAAGAAGTCCCGCAACAGACACGCCTTTTTCTCGATTATCTAAAAGATCCAGTCGCACTACAGAAGTTCTATCCATCAGCCGTTCGCTATCATCACGAACTTGCGCAACGCGTTCCCGAAGTACTCTCCGCTTACCGCGTCGATCGAAACAAAGTCTGCGATGCGCTCGCGGCGATGAACCAACGTTGGGGTGCCGGCGAAGCCACGCTGAAGAATATCGAGTTGCTGCGCGACTCGGATTGCATCGCGGTTGTTTCCGGCCAGCAGGCAGGTCTGTTTACCGGCCCGCTTTACACGATCTACAAAGCGCTCTCCGCCGTGAAACTCGCCGGCTGCCTGCAACAAAGAGAAACGAAAGCAGTGCCGGTTTTCTGGATCGCCGCCGAGGATCACGACTTCGCGGAAGTCGCAAAAGCCGAGTTTATCGGTCGTGATTGCCAGCTCAAGAACGTCGAAGTCTCAGCGGAGTTGCATCGCGAAGGACAACCTGTCGGGCAGGTTGTGTTGGACTATTCGATCAATGTGGTCCTGGACCAGCTCTTCGAGTTGCTACCGAAAACCGAGTTCTCTGACGACATGAAGAAGTTGGTGAAGAACGCGTGGCAACCGGGACGTGGTTTTGTCGAGAGCTTCGCGACGATGATGACTTCACTGCTCGGTCGTTACGGTTTGATCTTTCTCGACCCGCTCGATCCGGAGTTGAAAAAACTCGCCGCTCCACTCTATTCCGAAGCTGCTCGCCGCGCGCCGGAGATCGCATCGGCAATTGAAGAGCGCAGCAAAGACCTGGAGAGCGCCGGCTATCACGCGCAGGTGCTCGCAACCGCGAATTCGTTTCCGCTGTTTCTGCACGACGACGAAGGCGCGCGACATGCAGTGGTGCGTGTTGAAAACGGAAAGTACAAAGCAAAAGACATCGAGCAGGAGTACACCGCGGAAGAGCTCGCCTCGTTGGCCCTGGAGAACCCGCAAAAGTTTAGCCCGAATGTGACTCTGCGCGCCGTGGTCCAGGATTACCTGTTACCCACGCTGGCCTACTACGGCGGCGCCGCAGAGATTGCTTACTTTGCGCAGACTGCTGAAGTCTACCGCGTGCTGGACCGACCGGCGACGCCAATCCCACCGCGCTCGAGTCTAACCATGATCGAACGACACGCAGGTCGCGTCCTCGAAAGGTATGGCTTAACGCTCAAGGACCTTTTCGAAGGTCACGAACCGGTTATCAGGCGAGTGGTCGAGGAACATCTCGGCGCCGACACCGCGAAGTTGTTCTCGAACGCGGAGCAGAACGTCAATCACGAGCTCGACCGTCTGCGACAAGAGCTGTCGGCTATCGATCCGACGCTCGCCGGCGCGCTCGAAACAGGCCGCAAGAAGATCAACTACCAGCTCGAAGGACTGCGCATGCGGTTCGTACGCGCTCAGATGACGCGCGACGAAGCGGCGCACCGGCAGTTACTACGCGTTTTCGATCAGCTCTATCCGAACAAAGATCTACAGGAGCGCCACATCAATATCACTTCGCTGCTGGCCCGCCACGGCACTTACGTGATCGAGTGGATCTTTAATGCGATTAATCTTGGATCCAACGAGCACCAAATAGTTTATTTATAGGTCGTACAGGACTCATAGGACCTATTAAGATCAAATGTCCAAAATCCGCGTCCTCGCAGATCACGTCGCCAATCAAATCGCAGCGGGTGAAGTTGTCGAACGTCCCGCGTCCGTAGCCAAGGAACTGGTCGAGAATTCGATCGACGCCGGCGCCAAACGAATCACGATCGAGATCGATGCCGGTGGCCGTCGCTTGCTCAAAGTGTCGGACGACGGTGAGGGCATGATGCGCGATGATGCGATACTCGCCTTCGAACGACACGCCACGTCGAAGATTCGCGATACGGAAGATCTGGCTGCGATCGGCACGCTCGGCTTTCGCG
>JAICQI010000506.1 GCA_025937955.1 Pyrinomonadaceae bacterium | reverse complement strand
GAAATGAAATCGGGTCAGTACCGAAACGCGGTATCGTCGGGTCGACGATAAAGTATGCGCTGTCGTACTGATCCGCAACGCCGACCCGACGCTACCGCGTTACGGTACTGACCCGACAGCCCCGTGAATCCGAGAATTCTTTCAGGTGAGATGGAATGAATAAGGAAAAAGCACAGAAGATTTCGAAGCTGTTTTGCCTGTTCTTTTTGTGTGTTTCCGGCTCGGCTTACGCGCAACAGCCCGCACTTACTCTCGAATCGTCCCGAGCTCGTTTGAGACTGGACGGTTTCTTCTACGAAACGGGGTCAGGGCGAACCCTTCTGCCGCCATTTAACGCCCCCGTAATCCGGAACAGATCCTGGCGCGGCACTACAAAATTAGCTGATGGAAGAATCGTCAGCCTGGCGGTCACGCCGCGGAATGGAAACTTTGTGATTCGTTTGAGTGCGGAACCGACTGAGGGCATCGTCAAGTGGGGACTAACTATAGATTCGCGCAGCGACGAGTACTATACCGGCTTGATGGAGCGCGTAGTCGATGGACCACAGGCCGCTTCGTGGGCGCCCGGCAGAAAAGAGGCGATGGATTTGCGCGGGCAGAAGGTTGAAATGATCCTCAAGCCCACGACCTCGGTCTATGCTCCTTTCTATCTCTCGTCGCGTGGTTACGCGATCTTTGTAAAAGGAAACTGGCCGGGTTATTTCGATTTTGCAGCCTCTGATCCCGCCGGCGTAAAGATCGAATTCGAAGGGCCCTCGTTCGAGATGAAGGCCTACACAGCGTCGCATCCCGCTGATCTGGTCCGGCAACACGCACTCGACGCTGGTCCACCCTTCCTGCCGCCAAAATGGATGTTCACTCCCTGGCGCTGGCGCGACGAACACAAGCAAAGACCTGCCTATTACGATGGAACAGTTGTGACCGGACCGTTCAATTCAGAGATCATGGAAGACGTCCTGATGATGAAGGCTTACGGAATTCCTAATGGCGTTTATTGGATAGATCGTCCGTGGGGACCAGGATTGCCGTGGGGTTACGACGATTTCGAGATTGATAACCATCGCTTGCCACACTTCGCTGAAATGGTGAAATGGCTCGAAAGCAATGGCACGAAGACCGTTCTTTGGATAGCGCCATTCTTTCAGGGTGAGATGGCGAAAGAAGCACACGCCAAAGGCTATACGCTCGCGGGTCAGGTGAGACCAGCAAATGGCAACAATTATCCGATGGTCGATCTGACCAACCCTGCCGCCAAAGCCTATTGGCAGAGTGGCATTGCAAAACTGCTAAAGCTTGGCGTCGCGGGATTCAAGTTGGATCGAGGCGAGGAAAACATACCTGAAACTGGTCCATTCAAGGTCTTTGACGGACGCACCATCCGTGAAAATCGAAATGCCTATCCACCGATGTATGTAAAAGCTGTGCATGAGATTGCCTCGAAGCATCGCAAGGATTTTGTGCTGATGAGTCGTGCTGCTTACACCGGTTCCTCGTCGTACGGAGTGTTCTGGGGTGGTGACATTGGCGGCACGCAGGAAGGCTTGCGTGCGTCCATTATCGCTGCTCAACGAGCGGCGGTAATGGGATATTCAAATTGGGGCTCCGACGCGTGTGGCTACAATCAACAGTTGTTGGAACAGGAAGTGTGTGGCCGATGGCTGGCTTTCAGTGCCTTCACTCCGATAATGGAAGTTGGCCCAACACGGAATGTCGGGTTTTGGAACTTGCCGCGGGAACCTGCTTATGACGCGGAGTTGATTGCGATCTGGCGTCTTTACGCGCGGCTGCATCAACGATTGATCGATTACAGTTTCAGACATGCGAGGGAAGCCAGCAAGACAGGGTTGCCCATAATTCGTCCACTCTTTCTGGTAGATCCACAAGCACGACAAGCCTGGACAAACTGGTGGACCTACTTATATGGTCGCGACATTTTGGTGTCGCCGCTGTGGGAGAAGGGAAGTCGCACGCAGGAAGTTTATTTACCTTCCGGTGACAAATGGCGAGATGCGTGGAATCCAGATCGAGTTTATCAGGGCGGACAAACAATCACTGTAAAAGCCGAGTTACATCAGTTGCCACTTTTCATTCGCGCCGGATCTGGTGTGGAAGTCGGCGACCTTAACGTTGAATGGAAAGAGTCGCGCGCAGCCGCTGAACGAAAGCCGGATCTCAAAGCGCTTGATGCCGAGCTGAAGCTGTGGTTTGCTGATCACTGACAGGTCCTTCCGTTGCCTGTAATGATTTCCAACTTTTGAGGCAAAGCTAAAGGAGTGCAAATGAACTATTCACGTCTCGCGCTGGCGGCGCTTGGAGGTACGGTCGCGTCTTTTGCTGTTGGCTTCTTAGTGATGTGGCTGGTGCCAGCTCTTTTCGAAGAAGTCCAAAAGTACCCGGCCGTGTTCCGACCTAAAGACGAAATGATGGCTGTTATGCCGTTTGGATTCTTCGCATCTTTCATAGCGGTCGTGGTTGTCGCCATAATTTTCGCATTGTCACATCGTGGCGGATCGGGCACCACGGAAGGTGCCCGCCTGGGCGTTCTCATCGGCGTCTTCGCGGTTTGCAATGTGCTGCACAACTACGTGAACCTGAACATCGGACCAAAACTCGCTCTCGGACAGGCCGCGGCTTACCTGGTCCAGTGGACCATCACCGGAATAGTCATCGGTCTTATTTACAAACCCCTCGCGACACCATAATCATCGGGGCTTGCGACCTAAGACTGCTTCACCGCATCCCAAACTCCGGCAGTGATTCCGGATTCGTCAGTGTAGTGTTGCAGAGCTGTGGTGGGCCATCGCAGCTTGATTTCAGTGGTGTTGGGACTACAATCGCTACTACGAGAATCAACTGTTCAGCCTCTAACAAAGGAGACGGTCTCAATGAAAACGACGATGGAGAGGGTCAGCAAGTCAGAGCACGCACGCGTGTTGCGTGCGCGTGTACCAGCGCCTGCGTCGTCGCCTTTCTTTCAAAACGTTATCCACCGCAAGGCCCAATGCGCTTGCGGCGGCGGGTGTCCGCGCTGTGCGGAGGAGTCGACTAATCCACGTCTACAGACAAAGCTGAGTGTCAGCACGCCCGGTGATGTTCACGAACAGGAGGCTGACCGCATGGCCGACCAGGTCATGCGCATGACGGAATCCCACGTGGACCAAAGCGCGCTGCTCTCGTCTCGTAACTCCTCATCAACTTTGAGCCGGAAGTCTGTGGCGGGCGAGAGCCGTGCCGAAAACGATCTGGCCCACAGCGATCTCTCGCCGGGGATGGGGCAGCCGTTGCCAGACTCGGAGCGTGCGTTCTTCGAGCCGCGCTTCGGACGCGATTTCAGCGGCGTGCGAGTCCACGCCGGCGGTAGCGCGGCACAGATGGCGCAGTCAGTAAGTGCCCGAGCCTACACCGTTGGTAGAGATGTGGTGTTCGGCGCTGGAGAATGGTCACCGGGTACCACCGCCGGGCGAACTTTGCTGGCCCACGAACTGGCCCATGTTGCACAACAGGCTGATGGTGCGCCGTCGATGATCCGCCGCGCCCTGGTTTTGGAAGAAGAGACGCCGCCGCCCGCTGATGACTTCGAGAACATTGCTCCGACGGGTGACGCCATACCGCTGGAAGAACCGAACAAGGCGAAGGGCTGCGATGAGGTGTGTGGAAACTCTCCAGAGAAATGCGAGCAGGAACCAGGCGAGCACTGCAGCGACGACATGTCAAAGAAGGTTATGACGGCGTGGAAGACGGCGGCCCAACAAATCGCGATGGCGACCGACGCCCTGGCCGAAGACCCGCTCAGCGCGAAGACGCTCGCTGCGCTGAAAGCAAACTTCAAGTGGTCGCCCGGGAACAGCCCGTCGGATCTGGTTTCCAGGGTTTCGACAAACCTCTCGACTGCTTCAACCAAGATGTCCGACAACCTTTGCCTCAAATGTCTGACGGAATGCCCGGAGGGCGCCAAAGCCCAGATCGCACGCGCGCGGGGGCAGAATTGTCTGGGATCAAACTGCTTCCGGATTTGCCCGAACTTCACCGAAGATGACACTCACGTTCTGATACATGAGCTGTTTCACCGCGTGGTGTCCACTGTCGAGGACATATACCGCGGAGACTCCAGGTATCCGCCGGAGCCCCCGATTGCACTGAAGATGCCGGACTGCTATGCGTCATTGATCGGTGACGTCGCTCCACGTGCTACGGCGAAAAAGAAAGCCGCCCAGCAAAAGCCGTGATCGGTAGCGCTTTTCAGTCTCTGTCGTGCTCAAGCGGATGAGTCCGTTTTTGAGAAGACGTCAACGGGTCAACGAGGTGAACTACGCGTTTGACGACGGAGGCGAGATGGGCCGGGGTGAGCCCGGCCCATCTGAAAGTTAACCCTATTCAGGATCGTTTGGATCGTTGAAGAGCACTGTTAGCCTGATGCTGCCTTTGCCGATCTGAGGGAAGTTGGGCGCCGTCGGGTCGCCCGGGTCGAGAGTCGACGCGGTGTCGTCCGGCGGGAAGAGGATGAGCGAGTTGAGGAAGTTGAGCACGTGATCCTCGTTGGCATCCGAGAGGTTGACGAAGTTGTTGCGCGCCGTCAACGCTTCGTTGCCGTGACGCTTGATCACCTCGCGCAGGTTGACGCTGCGCCCATCGTGGCCGTATGGGGCCGTCGTGCCAACGCCCCAGAGCGGCGTTGTCAGGAACTCCTTTTGCAGCGTCCCGTTGAAGTTGCGCTCCCAGAAGTTCGGGCCGAGGTCGTGGCGCTTGAAGTCGGTGAAGATGTTCTTGACGAGGAAGGGCTGCAAGGCGGCCCGCTTTAAATTCGGGAAGGTGCCGGCGTCGTCGGTTTCCACGAACAGCGGGGTGGCCGTCGCGAACAGGTCGTTGAAAATCCCCCGCTCAATGTCGAAGACTGTCTCGACGTCCGCCACGCGCCGG
>JAICQI010000102.1 GCA_025937955.1 Pyrinomonadaceae bacterium | reverse complement strand
GTACATAACGTCGGTCTCCTTACAATGTCTGGGGTTGTTAATGTTGTCGCTTATCGCGGCTCCGAAACCTAAACACCGCAGTTGCCGGCGTTGTGGCAGCTATTTACCGCTTCTGCAGAACCACGATCCGAGGAATGCCTTGCAGATCGGGCCTCAGTTCAAGTAAGCGCCAAACGCCTGCATCAACCATCGATTGCACCTTCTCGCCCTGATCGAATCCAATCTCCATGATCAAGTGTCCGTTCTGCTTGAGAAATGCCGGCGCCTCGATAAGCAGCCTGCGGATCACGCTGAGCCCATCCGGTCCCGGTGATAACGCCACGAGCGGCTCGTGATCTCGAACCTCGCGTTGCAATCCCACTAACGCGTCCGCCGAAACGTAAGGTGGATTCGACGCGATCAGGTCAAACTGATACTCACGCGAGTCGAGCGACTCGAAACAATCGGAAATCAGAAACACAGCTCTATCTGCTACAGAAAGTTCGCCGGCGTTGAGCTTCGCTATTTCGAGCGCCGCCGGCGATTTATCCACCGCAACCGCGCGCGCCGCCAGCATCTCGCACAACAGAGTCACGGCAATACAACCGGATCCTGTACCAACGTCGCAAATAAACGGCGCCGCCTCACGGCCACCAACCAGTTCCAGTGCAGCTTCGACAAGCAATTCCGTCTCGGGACGTGGAATCAACACATCCGTCGTGACGCGAAACTCACGTCCGAAAAAATCCTGAACACCGCTGATATATTGCAACGGTTCACCTGCAGCGCGCCGTTCCACAGCTTCGCGAAACCGATCCACCGAAGACTCGTCGAGTTCATCCCCGGCATGACTGATCAGAAACGTTCGATCCTTAGCGATGACGAACGAAAGCAGTGAACCTGCTTCGCGCCGCGATTCAGCCACACCCGCGGCCTGCAAAATCTGCGATGCCTCTTTGAGTGCTTCAGCAATAGTCATCCTTAGCCACAGATTACACGGATGAATGCGGATTACCCTACGCGTTTTAGGAACTGATTCATGATTCGCCCTTTAAACTAAGCATAGAACGAGTCTCGTTCCTCCCGTGGCGCACGAACCCCCGCAGCTTTCAGCTTCGGGGGTTCTGGCGTAATAGGGCCGGAGTTTAACAACGTTTGCTGCGAGGTTTGCCCCGTGGGTTCGCTTTCCAAAAGCTGTCTACTCTTCGCTCTGAACTTGATCGACGCCCAGTTAACGCTCGTTTGGATCCGCTTGAACGTGGCCACCGAAGGCAACGCGTTGATGGCCCGCCTCCTGGAACACGGCAACCTGGCATTTTTCAGCGCCAAGGTCCTGGTCGGTGGTATCGCTGCTTACATACTCTACCGTTTCGCACACCAGCCGCTCGCAAAACATGGCCTGACTGCGGTGCTCGGAGTTTACCTGGTCCTAATGGTCGTTCATGCCGCCGCCGGATGCTCAGCTCTTGGTTGGCAAACGCCCGCGCACGTGCTTGCGTACGTCGAAAACTTGCCGCACGCCTTCCTTTCCCTGTTCATCTAGAGAAAACGAAACTCGCCTACGCTGTTCTGCGTTGATACAATCATTCGCAACGAGTCCTGTTTCGAAAGCATCTTAAAACCGATGTTGGCAACCCTAACCAAAATTTCAGATCTTTAGAGAGGGAATTATGTACAGGCTTTCCGCACGCCAAATTTTATTGATGGCTCTTATCTCGGGAATATTCGCGGCTGGTCTAGTCGTTGCTTTGGACCGTGTCTACAATCGGTTCCAGCCGTCGCAGGCAGCGTTCTCAGAGACGGCTCCGGCTGGCATCACCGACCCGTCTACAGCTAGTGACGAACAAAACAATATCGAGGTCTATCGCGCGCTGAGTCCGGGCGTGGTGTTCATCCATTCCACTTCTTACGCTCGCGACTTTTTCGGTTTCGTCGAACCGCAGGAAGGTTCTGGTTCCGGGTCGATCCTGGACCAGCAGGGAAACATTCTGACGAATTATCACGTCATCGCCGGCGCACAAAAACTTTCCGTCAGCCTCGGGGGACAAAAGGATTACCCGGCCGTAGTCGTGGGTAGTGACCCTGACACGGACCTGGCAGTCATTCGCTTGACTCAAAAACCCGCTGGTCCACTCACGGTAGTGCCAATGGGTGACTCAGACAAACTCGCCGTCGGCCAGAAAGTTCTCGCTATCGGCAATCCGTTTGGTATGGACCGCACCTTGACGACGGGTGTGATCAGCGGCTTGCAGCGACCGATCCGCGCTCGCAACAATCGGTTGATCGAAGGCGCCATTCAAACAGACGCGTCAATCAATCCGGGTAACTCAGGTGGACCGTTGCTCGATTCGCGTGGTCGCATGATCGGGATCAACTCGCAGATTCTTTCGCCGTCAGGTAGTTCCGCGGGCGTGGGATTTGCCGTGCCGGTGAGTATCGCGAAGCGCGTTGTGCCGCAGTTGCTGCAAAACGGTGCCGTGCGCCGGCCCAAGCTCGGCATCACGACGCGCAACGTTGAGGCGTTTCGGAATCAGGTCGATCTTCCTACTGCTGACGGTGTGTTGATTATTCAGGTGGCGCGCGGCAGTGGCGCAGCGCAGGCTGGTCTTCGCGGCATGCAACAGACGGAGATGGGCGACGTCGAGTTGGGCGACATTATCGTCGGCATCAATAACGACAAAGTCGGAAATTCAGACGATCTGTTCCGAGTGCTCGATAAACATCAGATTGGCGAGACGGTTCAGGTTCAAATCTACCGTGACGGCAGGCGCATGTCTGTGCCGGTGCGTTTGATGGAATCTGCTACGCCGAGGTAATCTGATGTAAACTCAGGTCCTATGCACCAGACGACCCACTTCTTCAATCTGGGGTATGGCTGGCTCTGTAAACACTGCAGCGCAGAGGACGCTGAGCGCAAACATCATCATCACCACCATCAGGGCCAGCACCGGTCGCAAGGTCCGGCACTGGCTAAATGGGTGGACCAGGATCAGTGGCGGGGGCTCGTTTGCCCCCGCTGCGGCATTTCTGAATCCGCAGATAAACGCAGATAGAAAATCCGAATTTTATCCGCGTTATCGGCGGCTAAATTCACTTTCGTAATCCCTCAAGCTTCGCGTGATCACCTCGCGCGCTTCGGCGCGATCGTAAACGTCAACAATCTCGACCTTCTTCTCTTTGTCGCTCGGTAGTTGCTTGTAGCTGAGAAAGTAGTGTTTCAAACGATCAACTAATCCCTTCGCCACGTCACCGATTTCGACGACCTCGCCAAACGCGAGATCCGATTCCAGCACCGCGATGATCTTGTCGTCAGCCTGATTGCCGTCGATCATGCGTAACCCGCCAATCGGTCGCGCGTGCAGGAAGAATCCGCCGTACGCAAACGTCTTCTCCGACAACACGCAAATATCCATCGGATCCTTGTCGCCTTCGATCCCGCGGCGGCCCGTGCGCATTTCGCATAGCTCGCCGACTTCGCGCCCGCAATACGTCTGCGGTATGAACCCGTAAAGTGTCGGCGACATGGACGAGAAGCGCTGCGGGCGATCGACCCGCAGATGTCCTGAAGTTTTATCGAGCTCGTATTTGACGGCGTCAGTCGGAACGATTTCGATGTAGGCGTTTACGAGATCGGGCGTTCCCGGCGTGACACCATGCCACGGATGTGCCTGGAAGAGTTGTTTGTTCATCGGCCGATGATAAAATGCCTTTACTCATGGCCGCCAGCGCCGAAGTCATCACCAAGCCGGTTGCAAGCGCGATCTCGCTGCGTTGGATCATCAGCGCGCGCGACGACGTGATCTGGTTTATCGGCTCGGTCGTCTCCAGCTACGTGCTGCTATTTCTATACGTGTGGGGAATCGTGCCTTTGGTGCCGATGGTTGCGGCCTGGGCGATTCTGATCGATGCGCCACACGTCTTCGGCACGTTCTCGCGCACCTATTTCGATCGTGCTGAGAGAAAAAACCGCGCGCGGCTGCTTTGGGGCTCGCTGCTCTTCTTCGCGATTGGACCGCTGATGGTATTGGCTGGAGCGGGGCTCGTGTTTCTCTTCGTGGCAGCGTTGTGGGCCTATTATCACCTCGTCAAACAGCACTACGGTTTCATGGTGCTCTATAAAAAGAAGAACGGCGACCTTGCGCGTGTCGATAACGTGCTCGATCGTTTGTTGCTGCTGTTTGCGTTCAACTATCCATTCGTTGAGTTTATCGCGCGCGATCCGGAAGCGATGAGACGCGTGCCGGAGCTGTTGCGCGGTGGTGCGAACGGTTTGGCGAAGCTGCTGCTGGCGTGCACGATTCTGATTTTCGTAGTGTGGTTGGGCCGGCAGATACAACGTGCGTTTACGGGAGAGCCGTTAAATGTTCCGAAGTATCTTTTGCTGGCAGCGGCGATACCGATGCACTGGATCGTGTTGCTGACGCCGATGCCACACAAGCCGATCGCGATCGTGGCGATACTGACGATCTATCACAACTTTCAGTATCACCGGCTGATCTGGTTTCACAATCAGAAGTACGCGAATGCGCGGGAGAAGTATGGCGCTGCTGAACTAATTAGCCGGCGCGTACTCTTCTATGTGGCGTTCGGGATTATCTTTGGGATCATTTACCAGGGACCGCGGCAGTTATTTAACAACCTGGAACCGTCGTTGGTGACTCAGCTAGGGATCTCATTTCTGTGGGGCTACGCGTTTATTCACTACTATCTCGATTCCAAGATTTGGCGCGTGAGAAGAGACCCATCGGTAGGTAAAGCGTTGCACATGAATTAGCCACGGATTTACACGGATTTCATACACGGATTTTTTCTTTATCTGTGTATGAAAATCCGTGTTCATCTGTGGCTAATTAATCCTCCCCGTGTTCGTCGCCGTTGTAGTGAAGTACGGTGGATTCGTCGTCAATTATGGTTTCTAAGTGAACGGGTCGCCCCCAGAGGGTGTGGACGTGCTCGAGGGCTTTGCGGGCGTAACGCATGTCGAGCTCGGTGCCTTCGAAGCGGTGCTTCATATAGAGCTCGCGGTTACCGTTGTAATCACCATCTTCGACCTGCAAATACGGAAAACCGAAATTCGTCATGTTTGAGACGAGCTGATCGCGCACTTTCTCCCAACGCTTCTCCGTGATCGTCCAATCCTCTTCCTCAATCAGCTCAAACACAAACAAATCCAACTCTTCGCACAACTCCTCAGTCAGGTAGTTGCGCAGAAACGAGACGTCGTTATCGAGCTCGCGCACTTCGAAGATCTTGTCGTGCCCTTCATTGCCCTTGCGGCCAAACTTTTCACGCTCTTCCTTCGAAGGCTCATTCCAGCGACGCTCGATGTCTTCGTAAATCTTGTAACCAAGATAGTACGGATTCAGTTGCCCTTTCTGTGGCGAAACAACGCCCGAATGAAGGTTCGCAAACTCGATGTGCTCGTTGTCGCTGAGGTCCAGCTCCCGCATGATTCGCGCATGCCAGATGCTGGCCCAACCTTCGTTCATGATCTTGGTTTGCATCTGCGGCACGAAATACTCCATCTCCTCGTGGACCATCGCGATCACATCGCGTTGCCAGGTGGCGAGCGAGGGCGAGTGTTTCATGACGTAAAAGAGCAGATCTTTTTCCGGCAACCGCTCGCGCGGCTTCTCGTCATCGGTTATGGGCGCCTTCACCTCCTGCTCGGTTTTCTCAAGGCGCCAAAGGTCGTCGTATCGTCCTTCTCTCGGCCTTAACTCAGCACGGCGCCTCTCTTCCGCTACAGGCAGTTCGCGCTTGATGAAGAAGTACGGATCGATGTGCTCTTCGATAGCCAGCACCGCATCGAGAAACCGTTCCACGTTTTTCCGGCCATGCTTGAACTCATACTCCATTATTCTGTGAGTATGCGTTGAGACACTCTCCACCATGCGCCGGTTGGTTTTTGAGAAGTAGGTGTTGTTTTTGAAGAAGTCGACGTGCCCGAGCACGTGGGCAATCACCATCTTGTTCTGGATCGGGCTATTCGTTTCCAGCAAAAACCCGTAAGCGGGATTGGTGTTGATGACAACTTCGTAGATCTTCGACAGCCCAAAGTCGTACATCGTCTTCATGCGATGGTAAGTCTTGCCGAAAGTCCAGTGAGAGTAGCGACCCGGCAAGGCATACGATCCCACTTCGTACATCACAGTCGCCGGAACGATTTCAAAGTTCGTCGGATACGGATCGAGACCAAAGCGCCGGGCTACCTCCCAGATCTGCTCGACCGCCTTCTCGAGTTCTTTAATCTCTTTATCTTCCATCCGCGTCTTCAATCCGCGTTAATCCGCGGCCAAATCCCTCTTCCCGAAAAACTGCTTCAACGCAGGGTACACATCTTCCTTGTCGTCGATCCGCACACCAACAAACCGGTCCTTGTTCTGCAAACGATCCGAAAAGATCGAAAGCAACGCGCCCGAGGAACGCCTGTAACTGGACGATCCCTCCTCGCCAATCTCGCCATACCCAAACACGTTGCACGTCGCGATCAGCTCATCAGCTAAACGAACTGCTTCTTCGTTGTCGGAGTAGTAGTTATCGCCATCCGAGAAGTGAAACGGATAGATGTTCCAATCCGAAGGTCGATAGCGCTGCTTAATAACATCAAGCGCAAGCTGGTAAGCAGACGAGACGACCGTGCCGCCCGATTCACCCTGCGTGAAAAACTGCTCCTCCGTTACTTCTTTCGCCTCGGTGTGATGCGAGATGAACACGATATCGACGTTGTCGTACTTGGTCCTCAGGAAGCGCACCATCCAGAAATAAAAACTACGAGCGATATACTTCTTGAACTCACCCATCGAGCCCGAAACGTCGATCATCGCAATGACCACGGCGTTCGACTCGTAGCGCATCACCTCTTCCCACGTCTTGAATCGCAGGTCTTCCTTCTTGATGTCGCCGAACCGTGCCTTGCCTTCGCGCGCGTTGCGGCGAATGTTCTCGAGAATCATCCGGCGCTTATCAAGATTTGCGATCACGCCGGTGCGCCTGATCTCGTTGAACTGAGTCTTGCGCGACTGCACCGCCTTCTTTGCTTTTTCCTGGAGGTAAGGAAGTTGGAGGTCTTCGAAGATCAACGCGGCGAGCTCGTCGATGTTCACTTCCGCTTCGTAGTAATCAGCTCCCGCATCCTGCCCGGCCTGTCCCGATCCTTGCCCGCTGCCGGGTCGTGACTCGTGGCCAATGACGTCGCCCACACGAGTCTTGCCATCGCCCTGGCCCACATGTTTGGCTTTTTGATAGTTGAAACGAAACTTGTATTCGTCGAGCGCTTTGATGGGTACTTTGACGGTGCGCTTGCCGTCGGAGAGGATAATGGCTTCATTGGAAACAATCGAGCCGAGATTTTTGCGGATGGCTTCCTTTACGCGATCCTTGTGTCGCTCCTGATCGATGATGCCCTTGCGCTGTAACGACCAATCGTTTCGTTGGATAGACATAAACCCTCCATCCACAGATTACGCCGATTTCGTTTTACAGAAATCGATCACTACATTTGTGAACGTCTCCGGATACTCTTCGTGCGGAAGGTGACCGCATTCCAGAAATACTATCAAACGCGATCCGGGAATCTCCGCGTGGAGACGCTCACCGTCAGCAAGTGGGATCTCCTGATCGTTTTCCCCCCAGAGCAGGAGCGTGGGCTGCGTGATTAGATGCGCATCTCTCGAAATGCGTTCAGCATCCCAACCCCGCACCGTCCGTATGATCGCTCGCTGCGTGCCCGCGGCGCGCAATGGCAAATGACGCGCATCGACTCGTCGTTCATCCAGGACCCACTCATGTCGATCGTAAACTCGCTTCATGCGGCGTCGGAGCAGCCGACGAGATCCGATCAAAAGCGGTGAAACAACGTCGCCGAAAAGCGGCGAGCCAAACAGACGCATCAGCGTGAAATCCAGGGGGCGGTTGTTGTTGACCGTACCCACCAGGATCAACTTCTCAACTCGATCGGGATAATCGAGCGCGCAAGTTGTCGCAACTGCGCCGCCGTACGAGCTACCAACAAAGATCGCGCGCCGAATACCAAGCTTATCAAGCAAACGCGTTAACAGTTTCGCCTGGCCGGCGATTGTATATTCGCCGTTGCGGGGCTTGGCGGAATAACCGTAACCCAGCAGATCCAGCGCAATAACGCGATAACCCGCTTCCGCGAGTTTCAAAAATACCTTGCTCCAGACCAGCGTCGACGAAGCGAACCCGTGAATCAACACGAGCGCCGGCGCGTGCTCGTCGCCGGCTTCCTGATAATGGACCCTGACCCCGTCGACATCGATGAAGCGCGAGCATTCGCTATGAAAAACGACGTCGCGACATTTATGCCAATCAGCATCACGCGGCCTCAGCAACAGCTTACCGGCAATTACCAGCGTTGTTGCTCCAGCGATCCAGTATCGTTTCTTCATATGTTTTAGCCGCAGATTTACGCAGATAAACGCAGATTAGATCTGCGCTCATCTGCGTAAATCTGCGGCTAAATATCTTCTACCGAGATAGCAACGTTCCGACGTAAGTCAATAGTTCGTTCGCACAGACCGGACAGTACCCGTGCTCTTTGACCAACCGATCGACCACTTCATTGATCCGCCGCAGCTGATCGGGATCGGGAGTCTTCGCCGAAGTGGTTATCTTCACCACGTCCTTCAAGTCAGCAAAGATCTTCTTCTCGATCGCTTCTTTCAGACGCTCGTGTGAGTTGTACTCGAACGGCTTGCCCTTGCGAGCGTAAGACGAGATGCGAATCAGGATCTCCTGCCGGAAAGTGTTTTTCGCATTCTCCGAAATCCCAATCTGCTCCTCGATCGAGCGCATCAACTGCTCGTCCGGTTCCATCTCCTCTTCGGTGATCGGATCCTTGAGCCGCTCCTTGTTGCAGAAAGCTTCGACGTTGTCGAGATAGTTGTTGCACATCGTGCGGGCCATCTCTTCAAACGAATAGACGAAAGCTCTTTGCACTTCGATCTTCGCCAGCTCGTCGTACTCCTTGCGCGCGAGGGAAATCATGTTCAAATAACGCTCACGCTGTTCGCTGCTGATGCCCGTGTGTTGTTCGAAACCATCTTTGATTGCTCGCAGCGCATCGATCGGGTTGATGCAGGTAACGCCATCACGCACCAGCGCGCTCGAGAGTCGATTGATAATGTAACGCGGCGAGATTCCGTCCATGCCTTCCCGCACGGTCTCTTCTTTCAACTCGCGCACATCTTTCGACTTGTAACCCTCGACGTCCTCGCCGTCGTAAAGTTTCATCTTCTTAACGATGTCAACGTTCTGTCGCTTGGGCTCTTCGAGACGGGTCATCACCGCAAACATCGCCGCCACTTTCAACGTGTTCGGCGCCAGGTGAACGTTGCGCAGCACTTCAGACTGGTGCAGGAGCTTGTCGTAAATCCTTTCTTCCTGCGAGACGCGCAGGTTGTAAGGCACTTTCACCAGGATGATGCGATCCTGCAACGCTTCTGATTTGCGGTTGCCGGCGAACGCGATGTACTCGTTCTCGTTCGAGTGCGAAAGGATCACCTCGTCGGCATAGATCATCGCGAAGCGGCCCGTCTTGATGCTCTGTTCCTGTGAAAGCGTCAGCAGGCTGTACAGAAACTTCTCGTCGACCTTCAGCATTTCGACGAATTCCATCAAGCCGCGATTGGCGATGTTCAACTCACCGTCGAAACGATATGCACGTGGATCCGATTCGACACCTACTTCGCCAATCGTCGAGAGATCGATCGAACCGGTGAGTTCCGTGATGTCCTGCGACTTCGGATCGCTGGGCGAGAAGGTGCCGATGCCGACGCGTTCCTTTTCAGAGAACGCCACGCGATGTACTTTCACATCCTCATGCCGGCCGCCGTAAGTTTTATCCAGCGCATAACGACACTGCGGACAGAGATCGCCCTCTATATAGATGCCGTAATGTTTTTCAACTTCCGCGCGCAGTTGGTGCGGAATGAGATGCAGCGGTTCCTCGTGCATCGGACAATCTTTGATCGCGTAAACTGCGCCCCCATCTGTCTTCGTCCAATCCTCGAGCCCGCGCTTGAGCATGTTGACAATAGTCGACTTGCCCCCGCCCACAGGTCCCATCAGCAACAGGATGCGCTTGCGCACTTCCAGACGCTGCGCGGCCGATTTGAAGTACTCAACAATTTTGGCTATGGGCTCTTCGATGCCAAAGAGTTCGTGGGCAAAGAAGTTGTAGGACAGGATCTCGTGTTGAGTGCCCTCATTGAGCCGCTCGATGCCCGCGGCATGAACCATGTCGTTGATGCGAGCGTGTGAAAGCTGGGCAATGCGCGGATTCTGAGCGACTAACTCGAAGTAGTCTCGAAACGATCCTTCCCAACGCAGTGCTTCGTGCTCACGACGCAGATCTTCCAAACGTTCGCTGATATTAAAATGTTTGTTGCCATCCTGCTCTTGCATAGCCTTGAAACCTCTTCGGCTTTCGCGCATGGGACAGCGTGTGGGGAGAGGCCACGCTATGTTCTTACACCGCCGCGTGCTCGGGTAACAGCGGCTTTGTTTTTGATTAGTGTCTCGTGATACGCCTCACGCGCGCGTAAGCGTGAGCTACGTCCTCGAAACATCACTTCTCAATGATCGATGTCAACGGAAGTCCGGAGGGAAAAATACTTCAGTGGAAGCGAACTGCACGCGCGCTTCCTTGCGGGCAAGTATATCACAGAGATTTAGCACCTAAGTCAATGCTTATTTTGCAAAATCACTTCTCCCCCGAAAGCACGACCCGCGGGTGCAAGCGTTTGGCGTTCGCGTCGTACTGCCCCACCGCAATCAATTGCTCGTCTGCATCGCACATCTTCACGTTCTCTCCGTCGGCCCAATCAGCTTCAGTTACGGTCACATCTCTTCCGTGATTGGCCCGTCTCACGTCTTCGGCGTTTAGATGCACAAAAGGCAGCCGCGAGAGCGCCGCGTTTAGTGGCAGTACGATGCTGCCAAGCGACTGTTCAGCAAAATGGAGCTTCAACTCATCCACCGTAATCGCCTGAGTGATCTCAAGATCGCCGACACGCGTTCGTCTAAGCTCCGCCAAGTGCGCGCCAACGTACAGACGTTTGCCGAAATCCTCCGCGAGCGTTCTGACGTAAGTGCCGGAGGAACAAGACACACGTGCGTGAAAGTCGAAAGTGCCGTCGAGGTTGTCCTTGATCAGCTGGCCAGTAGGCCTGGTGGCGGCGAAGTCGTAGATACAAACGCGCACCGGTTTTCGTTCGACGTTCTCACCGCGGCGCGCAAGTTCGTAGAGTTTCCTGCCCTCAACTTTCTTTGCTGAGTACATTGGCGGCACCTGGTCTATGTCGCCGCGCAGGCTCCGGAGTGCTGCTTCGACTTCTTCTTCGGTGAAGTTGCCGGGCTTCGCTGGTGGTCCAGGGACCGGATTGCCCGTCCGATCGCCGGTATCGGTTGCGTAGCCGAGACGAATAATTGCGTCGTATTCCTTATCAACACTGCTCAGAAACTGCGCGAGCCGCGTCGCCTTGCCCAGGAGAATCACGAGCACGCCGGTCGCGAACGGATCGAGTGTTCCGGTGTGACCAACGCGACGTTCGTGAAGAATATGCCGCGTGCGCGCGACAACGTCGTGAGAAGTCATTCCCGAAGGCTTATCTATTACTAATACGCCGTCCATTGAAAGTATTTTATATCAGCCCTCATCCGCGTTAATCTGTGTTCACTTAATCGTGACTGATTTGCGACGTAAAACTTTTGAGCGCGCCGTTAAACT
>JAICQI010000793.1 GCA_025937955.1 Pyrinomonadaceae bacterium | reverse complement strand
TTTGGCGATCCGAGAGTGCCATCCAACAAGCACGCTGAAGACATACTGTTGGGCATGCGTCGCGGTCTCGATCTTTATATCAACCTCCGGCCTGTGCGACTGCTCAACGATCGCCTCACGCCGTTACGGGATCGCAAGACTGACGACATCGATTTCGTCGTCTTTCGTGAAAACACGGAAGGCGCTTACTGCGGCGCCGGTGGTTTCCTGAAGTACGGCACCGACGACGAGATCGCGCTCCAGGATGAAGTCAATACACGTTGCGGAGTGGAACGCATCATCGTCGCGGCATTCGAGTACGCGCGCGCGAACGCCCGCAAGCGCGTGACGATGGCCGATAAGTCAAATGTGCAGCGCTTCGGCGGGGATCTCTGGCAGCGTGTTTTTAAAGAAGTCGCGGCTGGTTATCCGGAGATCACTGCGAATCACCAGTATGTTGACGCGATGGCGATGTTCATGGTGCTCGATCCCGCGCAGTACGATGTCATCGTCAGTAACAATCTGTTTGGCGACATCCTGACGGACCTCGGCGCAGCGATTCAGGGCGGACTCGGCCTCGCTGCTTCAGGCAACATTCATCCCGGCAAGGTTTCGTTATTCGAGCCGGTGCACGGCAGCGCGCCCCCACTCGCGGGCAAGGGAATCGCGAATCCGATTGGATCTATTCTGACCTCGGCGATGATGTTAGAATACATGGGCTTCCAAACGTTGAGCAAAGAAGTTGAAGAGGCGGTGCGCGCTGCGATCTCTGCAAACGAAACGACCAGAGATCTTGGAGGACAACTCTCTACCGAACAGGCCGGCATGGCGATCACGGCGCGTCTCAAAGACAAGGCGAAGAAGTAGAAGTGGAGGTAGTAACGGGCATGGGGAAACTCACGAGTAAAGCGATCGCAGTTGTTATCGTTGTAGCGATGCTCAATGCGGTGGGATTTCCACCGGTAATCATGGTGATGATTACCAGCATGGTCCTTGTTGTCTGGCTCTTTGTTCGTCGCGCGCAGGCACGTGAAGTGGAGCGGATGTTCGACTTCTACATTGCCGCTGACGCGATACTCCGCGACGAAGAACGACGTTGGTACGGGTTTGAGATCGCGGAAGTGATCGAACACGGCGAGAGTTTGCTCGAGATCATGCCCGATCCGCCGCCACTAAACTACTACGCACTCGGAGCGCTTTATCATCGTCTTGGCAATCACCAGTTAAGCGTCGATTATCTTTCGCGCGTAACTGAAGATGAGCACTATGATGAGACTCACCGCACGACCCCGTCACCGCAATTGCGCCGGTACGTGATGATGCTGCGGCGGATCGAATATCATCCGGCAAGTGCGCCGCAAACCCTTGCAGCGATCAGAGGCTTGGAACGCGCGCGCCAACGCAATGCATCGAAGATGCTGCTTGAAAGTCGCGACGCGATCGAGAATCAAAAGAGTGATGTCAAACCAGATCAGCAAGTTGCCGAGGCGCCGGAGGAAATGAGCTTTGCGCCGTCGATGCCGCTGAGTGCTATCTCTGCGCCGCCACCGATCACGAAGGTGCTGCACGACGTTTATCAGGACGAAACAAGAGCCAGTAACTAACCATCGCGTTTGGCCTTGGTTAGGTCTTTGGTTTTAGGTCTTTGGTCTTAGATTCTGAAGCTGTCTCAAAGACCAAAGACCAAAGACCAAAGACCAAAGACCAGAGTTGCACGGACAAATCCGAATCTAACCAAATTGTTTGAAACGCTGACAGCCGAAATTATCGCTATCGGTTCGGAACTGCTCGCGCCCGACCGCACTGACACCAACAGTCTCTGGCTCACCGAAAAACTCAATGCCCTCGGCATTGAAGTAAAACTCAAAACGATCGTCGGCGACGACGACGCCCGCCTGGAAGAAGCAATCAAAGATGCTGTGCGCCGCTCGAAAGTGGTGATCACCACTGGTGGCCTTGGTCCAACCGAAGACGACATCACGCGCAAGATCACGGCGCGCGCACTCGGCCGTCGCCTCTTGCTCGACGAAGTTGTGTTGGCAGAGATTCGCCAACGATTTCAATCGTTTGGAGTAACGATGCCGGAGCGCAATTCACGCCAGGCGATGGTGATCGAGAACGCGGAAGTGCTGCCGAATCCGAATGGCACCGCGCCGGGCATGTTCATGGATCACCACGGGACGGCGATTGTGCTGTTGCCCGGTCCGCCGCGTGAGATGAAGCCGATGTTTGAGAATCACGTGGCTGAGAGGCTCGCGGGACGCACGGGAAGTTTGCGCGTGGTGCGGCGGATATTGCGCGTGGCGGGAATGGGTGAGTCGGCAGTCGATGAAAAGATCGCGCCTGTTTACACACAGTACGACAATCCGGTGACGACGATTCTCTTCAATAAGAGTGAGATTGAGATTCATCTGACCGCGCGTGGTCGCACTGAAAAAGAAGCGAACGATTTGCTCGATCGTTTGTCGGGTCAGATTGAAGAGCGACTGGGAAACGCGATCTTCTCGTTCGCGGGCGAGACGATGGAAGAAGTCGTGGGACTGAAACTTGCGCTGGGTGGGTACACGTTGGCAGTCGCGGAGAGTTGTACCGGAGGTCTGCTCGCGCAACGAATCACCGAAGTTCCGGGTTCGTCAAAGTACTTCATCGAAGGCGTGGTTACTTACGCTAACGATGCGAAGACGCGAACGCTCGGCGTCGAGCCCATGTTGTTGTTGGAACATGGAGCGGTGAGTGCGCCGGTCGCGGAAGCGATGGCAGAAGGGGCTCGTCGAAGAGCGGGAACTGACTTCGGGTTATCGATCACGGGAATTGCCGGCCCTGGCGGCGGCACTGAAGAGAAGCCGGTGGGAACCGTGTTCATCGCGCTCGCTACCGAAGATAAGACTGAGCATCGAAGGTTGAAGCTACCCGGCGATCGCCAACTGATCCGCTGGCGCGCCTCACAAGCCGCGCTGGAGTTCCTGCGGCGGAGACTGCTGTGATGCATCGAGCGCCACCTTGGAGTGCGGTGCCTTGGCACCGCTTTGGTACATAATTCAAAACGAATACCAAAGCGGTG
>JAICQI010000492.1 GCA_025937955.1 Pyrinomonadaceae bacterium | reverse complement strand
TATATCGAGGTGGTATTGGGTATATGGAAGGAGCCCGAATCCCAGATGGAGAACACCAGTTGGGTTCCCGTGCACCTCGTTCATCGCGGAATTCGAATATATTAATTCGTGTGTAAAGTTGCACCCGAATCCCATCTCCAGGATGACACCGTAGCGCGAGTCGATTTCGCGAAGCATATTGAAGTAGCGGGCGGCATCGCGCGCCTCGGCGTCGAGAGCATCGATTGCAGTTACGTATCCGTGGTCGCACTCGAGCCGGATTGCTCCGTTGTAGAGAGTGCTAAGTTGATCGTATATGCGCGACTGGTCTGTCCGCTTAAACGAGACCGATCCGGAATGTAGAATCGGCAGTCCCTTGACAGCAATCGACCCCGAAACGTCCAGGGCGTGGTTGATATCTTGACCGAACACCTCGACGGGTAACACACTGATTTCACCAGACGGCAGTAGCTGTTGCTCTCCCCAGTCGAGGGGACCGACTTGCTCGTGCCACATTAGGGAGTCATCGAGGTGGTGGAATACTGCACGAGTCCCGTATTCGTCATTTATTAGCTCCAGGTATTCGCTCTTTTGCCCGACTTCAAAAAAAAATTCGGCGTAACGTCTTTGCGATTCGGGGTCGGTCTTTTCGGCTTGCCTGAGAAAATGGTTCAGCTGGGCAGTATCCGTCGGGGTGGAGAAGCACGCTAGTACGCCCAACTTCTTCTTTGGGCCGAGTACTTCAGGGCCTGGAGATTTGAAGTAAACACTCGGCATCACAACAAGGATGTGTGATCGATCGGGAATTTTCTCTGCGATGCACTGATGTGCCTCGGCGGTTGACGATGCGGTGACCACCATGTAGGCGCTGTAAGCGGCGGATGTCTCGTTGATCTGGATATGACTCTCGAGTTCAGGAGTTGTCAGGACGGAGAATGTGCAGCCGGCTTGCTCCCCGAACGTCTTAAGCTTCCCAGGATTTATGTATAGTCGATCGTTCATGACAGTTACTCACACTTGCACGCAAGGGCAGCCGGCGGACTTCACACGGCGTAGACCTGAAGTCGCCTCCGCTGCCGCTTGGATCCCGAATATATGCTCACCCTTTTCGTTCTCCACGCGTGTCCCGACGCAGAACATGTCAAGGTGGTACTGCGTGTGCGGTAGCATTCCGAGCCCCAGGTGTATGTTGCCCCCACCCTGGCCCCAGACCTCATTCATGGCTGCGTTGCCATCCCAAAGCTCAACTTGCTCGTTTATTGAGAAGCCGATTTCATAGACGTTCCGATATCTGGAATCCACTGCAAATAGACATGAGAGCATTTGCTCGGCCGGAAGCGATTCAGGTGCCGTCGCATGATGATCGACGACCGTTCCGTCGCGTATCTCCAGGATCAGGGGTGCAGATTTGAGAGTTGCGAGGTCATTGTAGATTCTTAGTTGATCCTTGATCTGAAATGAGGGTGGCCCGGATTGCACTATCGGTTGCCCGGAGAGCGTCATTGTTCCGTTCAATCCAACGAGTGCGCCCTTGTCGAGGTCCTCAATGTACAGGGGTACCGCGAAGCACGCGATCTCTCCGGCGGGATACACCTGCTGATCGCCCCAGTTCAAGACACCAGTCTGCTCGTGCCACTCTAAGTCGTCGCTGAGATGCGCGAACGAGCAACTGCTTCCGGTTGACTGGTTTAAAAGGAGGAGGCTCTGGCTCGCCTGGCCTTTGCTGAAGAATTCTTCCGCCGTATCCAGCTGTTTCTGTAGATCGATAGAGTATCCGCACTTCAGGAAGTGGGCGATACCGTCAAGTCCAATCTGTCCGGATCGGCAGGCCATTATAAGGATCTGGTAGTCGGATAAGAGTCCTCGCGGAATTGAATGCATCAGGCAATCTGGAAGAATTGTCAGTATGTGAGAGCGCGGCGGAATTTCCGCTCCGAATAGCGATGAGAGCGGTTTTTCTCCGTCGTAGGGAATGATCAATGTGCGAGAGTATTTACCTTGTGAGGCAAGGCTGAACTCATTAACGAGGCGCTGATTAGTCACGAGAACGAACGCAGACTCCGGATCTGTATCCCCGAAAGCGCTAATTCTGTCTGTTTCAATGATAATCACAGCATCAGTCTCCTACGCGGGCGTGCCCGCAATTGCTAATTGTGTTGTAAGAAATGAATCTCTGCAGAGCACAACTGTGACCAATCGTCTGAGCCAGGCAGTGTGCCCACTCCGAGTGGACAGGATGACTGTGGGCTCTAGCAGCGAGAAACGAATCTCCCGCTGCTAGATCCTTTCTGTTAACCCAATAGCGAACCAGTGTATTCGCCGTTCTTCTTACGTTTTTGCATGATATGCTCCAGTTCTGCCTCGGAGCTTTGCAGTCCCGAGACGATTATGGGAAGTTTTTCCCGCCATAAATGAGACTAGCTGTCGAGCTAGTCAGAATACCCGGAATTCCGAGGAATGCGCCTTTGCGTAAGGCAGAGCGCATTTGAAGGGCCCGCATAACCGCAATCTACATTCCAGTGCGTTGCTCCCGAAGTAACGACCGCTCATTTCGAGCACCCACCTTGGGGCCTAACCCCCACCCTTTCAATCAAAAAGAAAGCCTCCGAACGCTTATAAGATTCTCCGCGAAGCGCGGACCCGCTTGCCGACCAATGCTCAATAAACGCCCCTATGCGCGAAAACCGCGCATTTCTGCTCACATCGCGCGCACTTTCGTCAGTACAAGACAACGTCCAAAAACAAAAATGCGTACGAGCAATTCCACTCGTACGCATTTTTGCCGCCTCAACCGCCCTTTGCCGGAGAACTCAATCTCAGCGCGTTTCGCCCAGCCCAAACTGCTTTAGCAATCGATAAAGCTGGTGCCGATTCTTTAGACCAAGGAAGGGAACCATCTTTGAGCGCCGGCCACCTGTCTCTTTCATTGCTCGTTCTAGAAACTCTCGCTTCTGAGCCAGACTCAAATCGCGAAAGCGAACCCGCCCATCACCGTCCGTTTTCTGCCGCTCTCTACTACTCAGATTCAATTCGCCACTCGCCTCACCGCCGGTATGAAGTGCGGGACCAAATCGTAAGTCTTCGTCCCTTAACACGTCTCCCTCAAGCTCCGCCAGGGATCGAGCAACCAGGTTCTCCAACTCGCGCACGTTACCCGGCCAGGTATATCCAAGAAGCGCCTCTTCAGCATCACTCGTCAGCCTAACGTGCTCCTTACCAATGTCTCGGCCAAACTTTCGAATAAAGTGGTTAGTTAACAACACCACATCCCGGCCCCGCTCTTGCAAAGGTGTCAACCCAAAGAACATCACTGCCACTCTAAAATAGAGATCCTTCCGGAAATCTCCTCTCACGACCGCATTCTTCAAATCAACGTTTGTCGCAGAAATCAAACGCACATCTACTTCGACCGCCTTCTCCCCACCGACGCGCTCGAATTTTGACTCCTGCAAAACTCTTAGCAGCATCGCCTGGCTCGACATGGATAACTCTCCGATCTCATCCAAAAACAGCGTTCCACCATTTGCTCTCTCGAAATAACCTATCCGTCTCGAAACCGCTCCTGTAAAGGCCCCTTTCTCATGGCCAAACAACTCGCTGCCCAAAAGACCCGGAGTCAATGCGCCACAATTGACCGCTACGTAAGGTCCACTCGCCCGAACACTATTGTCATGAATTGCCTTCGCGACTAACTCCTTTCCCGTACCTGACTCCCCTTGCAAAAGCACAGGACTTCTTACTCGAGCAGCGCACTCAATAAACCGGATCAGCTCAGCGTGGGCGGCCGAGCTTCCGATGATCTCCTCGACGTTCACCCAAAACCTGTCCTTGACGCAATCTATAACCATGGCTGTCCTTTCAACTGACAAACGCCAAACTCAATATGCCCTGGTAATTAACGGACGACTAACTCCAAAGACACGTCGACCTCCAAGACCGCCGCATCAGAAAAGGAACTGTGGCGAAACGTCCTTCCCTTACCAGGATTCTCGTTTTTTCACATAGCAAATTGAGGACGGGGAGTAAAAGTGAGCCCAGCTACAAGTTTCGTCTCAACATTAAGACCAGTCGCCGCGATCACTGCGCAGGATTATTGCCGTGATCTAACATCCGAGAGGACGATCACTCAAACCAATAAACCGCAACAGCCGGAACGCAGGCTACCGCCTCAACAGATATAAACAAAGCTGACGTAAGGTGCCGCGTATAGTATCACAAACCAATCCCCCTTCAATGCACGTCAAATGCAACACACCAAAGCAACACCGGCACCGAGAGGCTTTGCCTCAAAAGTAGGAATCGCACTTGGATCGGGTCAGTACAGGGAGCGATAGCGACCTGGTCAGTGATCAGCATGCAATATGTCCTAACGATTCTTGACTTCCATGATTTGACCAGGTCGCTATCGCTCCCTGTACTGACCCGATCCAAGAATGATTTTGGACTTTGAGGCAAAGCCGCGCCGAGATGACCTACCATATTTATCGATATCTTTGGTATTCCATCCCGCCGCTGGCTTTGTCGCCCCTTTATCGTAACCGCGCCCAGATCTTTCTTAACCGAACGAATTTTGAAGCGGCGCTCAAAGACGTTACGTTTGCCGTCGAAAACAGCCCGAACTGCAAAAGAATGTATGAACTTCGTGGCGATATCTATGGGTTCAAAGGAGATTTAAACGCGGCGGTTGAGCAACTGCATTTTTCTTTCGGCACCGATTTCACATTCCTCACGTCCTGGTTTTGATCAGCGGAACCGAGCACCCCGCTATCTCGGTCACAGCTTCTACCTATGGCAGTGAGGCGCGCTATCTCTGGGCGAACAAAAAATAGGGATTGTCAAAACAACAGTTTCATTGTCCGCGCAAGCACGCCCTAAGCTCTGGTGTCTGCGTCCAGCCACACTCGCCATTCGCCTGACGTTCGCACGTTGCTTTCCTGTAACACTCATACTCGCGCCGCCACTCACACGTCGTAATCACGTCCTTATCCGAACAAACCTGGCTCGAACACCCGGTCTTCTTACATGGCTTCTGCGAGACAGT
>JAICQI010000069.1 GCA_025937955.1 Pyrinomonadaceae bacterium | reverse complement strand
TCTGTCGACGCCACTGGCGAGTACCTGCGCTCGAAAGTGAGCGTGATGCAGGAAGTGTTGCCTCCGGAACGTTCGCTGGAAGTTGAAGCTCTCGTGCGCAACGTACGCGCCTCGATGGAAAAGGCCATCAATCTCGGTAAGAACATTTCGCCCGAAGTGATGGCAATCATTGCCAACCTCGACGACGCGGGACGTCTCGCGGATTTGTCCGCGTCTAATCTCGAGCTGAAAGTTGAGGACGCACAGTCAGTCCTTGATATTGCTGATACCACCACGCGACTCAGAAGAGTCAACGATCTCCTGAACAAAGAAATCGAAGTTCTCACCGTTCAACAGGAGATCAATACCCAGGCCCGCGCCGATATTGATCGTTCACAGCGTGAGTTTTACCTGCGCCAGCAACTGAAAGCGATTCAGAGCGAACTCGGGGAAGGCAACGAGCTGGCGGAAGAGATCGCGCAGTTTCGCGAAAAGATCGAAGCGTCGAAGATGCCGAAGATTGCTGAAGACGAAGCCCTCCGGCAACTGAAAAAACTCGAACGCATGCATCCGGACGCAGCTGAAACCGCCACACTGCGACACTGGATGGAGATCATGACTGATCTGCCGTGGTCCAGATCTTCCGTAGACAATCTCGATTTACAGAAAGCAGAGCGAGTTCTCAACGAAGATCACTACGGTCTCGAGAAAGTTAAAGATCGAATTATCGAAGCGCTCGCTGTACGCAAGCTGAAAGAGAAACCGAAAGGCCCGATCCTTTGTCTGGTCGGTCCGCCGGGCGTGGGCAAGACTTCGCTCGGACGTTCAATTGCCCGCGCGCTGGATCGAAAGTTTGTGCGGCTCTCGTTGGGTGGCGTTCACGATGAAGCGGAGATACGCGGGCATCGCCGAACTTACGTCGGCGCAATGCCGGGAAGAATCATTCAGGCAGTGCAGCAGGCGGGCACAAACAACCCGCTGATCATGCTTGATGAGATCGACAAAGTCGGCGCGGATTTCCGTGGCGATCCGTCGTCGGCATTGCTCGAAGTGCTCGACCCCGAGCAGAACAATTCATTCCGCGACAACTATCTCGGCGTCACGTTCGATCTATCGAACGTGATCTTCATGACGACCGCGAACGTGCTCGACACGATTCAACCGGCGCTGCGCGATCGCATGGAAGTGATCAGGCTCGCGGGTTACACCGAAGAAGAGAAGCGCGAGATTGCGATTCGCCATCTGATGCCGAAACAGATGGAAGAAAACGGCATCACTGCCAAAGACCTGCATGTCTCAAAGACAGCGCTGACGACCATCATTCAGCAATACACGCAAGAAGCCGGATTGCGGCAGCTCGAACGTGAGATTGGAAGGATCTGTCGCAAGGTCGCGCGCAAGATTGCTGAAGGTCACAAAGATGGGATTCGAGTTTCGCTAAAGAACGTGCACGAATTTCTCGGCGCGCCGAAGATCATTCCTGAAGAAGTACTGAAGAAAGATCAGGTTGGAGTGGCAACCGGGCTGGCGTGGACCGCGGTCGGAGGCGACGTGCTTTTCATCGAGGCTTTGAGAATGAGAGGCAAGGGAAACCTTGTGCTGACGGGACAGCTTGGCGATGTCATGCGCGAGTCAGCGCAGGCAGCGTTTTCATACGCGAAGGCGCGCGCGAAGGAGTTGGATATCGCGGAAGAAGATTTCAGCAATTACGATCTGCACATTCACATTCCCGAGGGAGCTATTCCGAAGGATGGTCCATCGGCGGGGATCACGCTCGCCACAGCGATGGTCTCGGCGTTGTCGACGCGACCGGTCCGCAAAGACGTTGCGATGACTGGCGAGATCACTCTGCGCGGAAATGTGCTTCCGATTGGCGGCGTGAAAGAGAAGGTACTAGCAGCACGACGAGCGCGCGTCACGACGATCATCCTGCCAACGCAAAACCGGCGCGATCTCGAAGAGGTGCCAAAAGAGCCTTTTAAAGACATCCGGTTCGTGTTCGTCGATAACATGCGCCAGGTTTTCCGTGAAGCACTGGGCGACAAAGTCATTCCGAAAGTGCCGCAGCAGCCTGCAAACGCACGCTCTATGTGAACACGGATTAACACGGATTAGGTACGGATTTAGAAACTGAATCCGTATCTAATCCGTGTTCATCTGCGGCTAAAAATCTACTGATACAAGTACGAGTAGCTCTTCTTTTGATCCCACTCGATGCCCTGGACGTTCTGTCCGTCGATCGCGAGAATGTCGGCGCTGATCTCGTCGGTGCTGACCGTTGGGCTCACGTCAACTGAATAGACGATGCTGCCGGGCGACTCCTCCGTCGCCTCGCGATCCACTGCACGCAGTTCCTTATCAAAACCATGCGTCTTAAACACCTCTCGCAAGGCTCGCTGCGTTGAAACCACGTTCATGGTTATCACCTTTAGCTCCATCGAACGAAACACCAGCTCCGGCTCTCGCCACTCCATTAACCAAAGTACGATCAACGAAAACAGAGTTAGCACGACCGCAAGATCCCAACGACCGACGCCGCACGCCAGCCCGAGCGCGAGACTAATCAGTAGAACTGTGACCTCCTTCGGATCGCGGATGTTGGTTCTGAAGCGCACCAGTGAAACCGCCGCGAAGATGCCAAACGCGCGCGCTGCATTGTCACCCACGATGATCATCAATGCCGCCGCGACAATTGCGAGCAGTATCTGTGTTTGTGAAACGTAAGGATTGCGTTTGAGCGCGAGTATTCGCTTACGTGGACGAAATGCGAGTGCCGCTCCAAGCAGCGCCGCGAGAAGAAATCGCGAAAATATTCTTCCCATTGTTTGAATCCAGCTATCGCCGACCAAATATGCTCCGCTATGTTGGCTGCCAAACAAGCGATCGATAAAACTGTCACCAACGGGAGCCTGTGCCTCTGGAGTGCGTTCAGTTTGCACTCCCAAAACCGCCTCCGGTTGCTGCGCCGGTCTGGCTGTTTCTGTTTCTGGAGTTGCGCGCCGAGCGCCACCAATGAAGTAGACCGTTAGCGCAGTGGCCAGAAGCACTCCCACGAACACCACTACCAGCGTGAGTATTTCTTTGCCTCTTTTCGAATTCGCCATCAGTTCCTGCCAATCTGAACATTGGGACGCAGACTGAGGAGCTCGTTTGTCCGTTCACGCACGGTGCGCGCAAGTAAATTGATCTGATTAGGCTGGTAATTCGCCGCGCGGAAAGCATCGCGGAGCTGCTGGTCGCTCAGTTGCGATAACAAACCGCCCATCCACTGCGCATCGTGAACGGAGATGTCTTTCATGATGCCGCTGTTCTTTCCACCGAAGTGAAGCACCACGCGGTCGCCTTTTACTTTTTTGAAGAACTCTGACTTCGCATATTTCTCGGGGTTGTTTCTGCTTCGTGTGAATCGCCAGAAGAGCGGCGTTGTACTCGCGTGACCAAAAGTGGCGCCGAGATCGCTGATGACGTAGTAGAGTGCATCACTGTTATTTCCGCGTAGCTTGACGATGACATTGTTGGAGTCTTTCAGGTCCCAGTTGTTGATCATCGCCATCATGATCTTTAGCCCCTGAAACTCCGGCTTGCCAATGAACGGATTGCGCTTCCACTTCCATTCGCCTGCTCGGTCCCACTTATCGGGACGTGCTTCGAATCTGACGTTTGCGAAAGTTCCTTTGCCAGGAATCGTGACGCGGGGAACGAGGTAGTTGACTTCAGTAACGTAACCAACACCCCACAGCAATCTGATCGCGGAAGTTTCCGATTGCGCTTCTTTGCCGATCTTTACGACCCATTCACGACCGGAGCCGTCGCGAACTCGATACTTCTTCGAGTAGCCGCCCTTCTCTTCTTTAATAAACGTGATGCGCCGCAGGTCCGGGCGCATCGCTGCGCCGCCAGGACCAAGAAAAAGATCACGCGATGAAATGTTGTCAGGGCGTTGCCAGAGAATTGGCGTACCCGTCAGTGCTTCTTTCTTTTTCTTGGACTTGGCCAGGCCGGTTTCGATCGAGGTGAGGCTTAGCATCAGTGCGAACAGCAAAAGAGTTCGCATCATCCTGGTTGTCTTCATTAATTTTCTCCGCGATTCGGAATTAACGCGGGGGGCAGCCAGGGGAATCGTAAGGGAACTTGAGGCCTTGAATTAGTCAATACCGGTTCGACCGATGAAATAATTCTGACTATCAAAAATCTCCGTGCCTCGCATGATGGGAACATACCTGCCGTCGGGTTGCAGTTCACGCGCCTTCGTGTTGTCGCTCAGATACGCCTCGAGCAAGTCTTCCCGTAGGTAACGCTTCGCGTTGAGATCAGTTACGGGCGCGACTACCTCAATCCGGTTCTTCAAGTTGCGCGTCATCCAGTCAGCACTACCGATATAGATCTCCTCGTCGCCGCCATTTGAAAACCAAAACACACGACTATGCTCAAGGAAACGGCCAACGACGCTGCGCACTCGTATGTTCTCGGACAATCCCGGAATACCCGGACGCAGCATGCAAATACCTCGCACGATTAGATCCACTTTCACGCCGGCGCGCGAAACTTCATAAAGCTTCTCGATGATCTGTAGATCAGCGAGCCGATTGAACTTCGCAATAATGTGCGCCGGACGTCCCTCACGCTGGTGCTCAATCTCGCGATCGAAAAGCGCGTTCAGATTCTCGCGCAAGTTCACCGGCGCGACCATCAGTTTTCGATAATCTTTCTGCTCCGAAAACCCGGTCAGGTAGTTGAACAGCTCGGTGGCGTCTCTGCCGATCGCGTCGTCGCAGGTAAACATCCCGAGGTCCGTGTAGGTACACGACGTGGTGGGATTGTAGTTACCTGATGCGATGTGAACATAACGCTTGAGATTCTCACCTTCACGTCTGACCACCAGCGTCAGCTTGCCGTGAGTCTTCAATCCCAGGATGCCATAGACCACGTGTACACCTGCGCGATCAAGTTTGCGCGCCCATTCAATGTTGTGCTCTTCGTCGAAGCGTGCTTTCAGCTCGATTAGCGCTGTTACCTGTTTTCCTTGCTCGCTCGCGCGGATCAGTGCCGGCGGAATCGGTGAATCCGGGCCGGTTCGATAGAGACAGATCTTGATTGCCACAACGTCCGGATCTTCAACCGCCTGATCGATGAATCCAGTCACGCAATCGTATGAATCGTACGGATGGTGCAGCAGCCGATCGCGCTCGCGGACGGCGTCAAAGATCGTGTCGTACTCGCAGCACCACGAAGGCACTGAAGGCGTGAAAGTAGCGTCTTTCAAATCAGGCCGATCGATGTCGTAAAGCGACATCAGATCCTGCAGGTGCAACGGTCCATCAAAAACGTAAACGTCGTTGCGCTCGAGATCCAACGAAGACATCAGATACTCGATCATCTCTTCCGGCATGTCCGGGGAGACTTCGAGGCGAACAGGCGTGCCGAAGCGTCGCTGGCGTAGTTCCTCCTGAATCAGACTGAGCAGGTCTTCAGCTTCTTCTTCTTTGATTTCAATGTCAGCATCGCGGGTTACGCGAAAACGGTGACATGGACCCGGAGTCATTCCCGGGAAGAGCGTCTGTATGTTTGCTTCAATGATTTCCTCGAGCAGCACGAAGCGAGTGCCGGACGAATTCGTTGGCACCAGCCGCGGCACGACTGAAGGCACCTTAATTCTCACAAACCGCGACTCGTTTCCCTTGGCGCGCCCGATATAATTCACGTCACTCGGCGCGTGTACCATCAAACCGATGTTCACGCTAAGCGGTGAGATATACGGGAACGGATGGCTCGGATCGACCGCCAGTGGCGTCAGAACCGGTAAGACCTTCTCCGTGAAGTATTCCTTCAGACTTTCCTTTTCACGACGCGAAAGAGACGCGTACGGAACGAGGGCGATGCCGGCTTTCTCCAGTTGCGGCAAGATCTCTTCACGCAAACTACGGGCTTGCTCTGTTACCAGGCCGAGAATCCGTTCGCGTGTTTTTGCTAACTGCTCCGTCGGAGTCAGGCCGTCAGGCGAGATCACGTTGGAGTCGCCGAGCTCTTCCTTGAGACCGGAAACACGAATCATGAAAAACTCGTCGAGGTTTGAAGAGAAGATCGACGAAAACTTCAACCGCTCGAGCAGCGGATTGCGATCGTCGAGTGCCTCTTCCAACACACGCGCATGAAACTCAAGCAGACTCAGCTCGCGATTAAAAAAGAACTGAGACCGCGAAGGTATGGCTCCGCTTCCAGCGGGCCGGGGAAACTCTCTTTGTTTTACGACTGTTGACATACTTTTCTGGAATTCGCTCGTTTCGAATATAGGGAGAGCATGCCCACGCCATGGTTTTGGCAAGCACTGTTCCAACGTGGGTTTCGAAGGGTTAAAGGTAAGTAATAGTTGCTCTTTGAGGAGTTTAGCTATTTTGTTGCGAAACAAATTCGAATTTGCCGTGTACGGAATTGATGCTGCTTGCAGGCGTTATTGTAGGGACGGCATTCCGTGGCCGCCCGTGGTTAAAAAAGCGCGAGACGGGCGGCCACGGAGTGCCGCCCCTACAAAATATGCAACCAGTTGCTGGAATCCGGCGTTAAAGTCCAACCTGAGAGAGACGAGTTGCATCAGTAACCAGGCAGTCGATTTAGTGGAAAAGTTAACTGTTTGAGCGTGTGTTTCAGGTACGGTGTTTCATTGACACCCCAAAAAATCGTGTGGTAACCTCCAATGTGATTTTGGCTCCGGTAGTACCCAAATCATAGAGGAGCCATCAGATACCGCACAATTAAACGAATGCTATCGCTTGTGACTCTTGAGTCGCTCGAGGGTTGCATTACCTTTGAAGGAGTAAGACGATTTGATCTTAGCGAGCTTTCCTCGTTTGATGGCCGGTGTGGCTGTTCTCATTATGTTCATCGGTTTACCGGTGAGCGGTTTCTCCCAGATTCCCGTAGCTTCATCCGCGAGAACCATTCCCTCGGAAGTTGAACAGTCTGAGGGACGCATCAACCAGATCATCGCGCGCGCGGAAGATCACTTCCGCAAGGGCAAGCTCAATCTCGAAGACAACAAGCGCAATCAGGCTCGCGAAGAATTCGACCGGGCAGTCGACTCCATTCTCGAATCGGGTTTTGACGTCAGAGCCAGCCAACGTTTGCAGACTTACTATCTCGAGTTAGTCGAACGTATCTATCGAGAAGAGGTTCCGCTACAGCAACCGACCGCTCCGGTCAACACGCAGTTGGTTGCTCAGAACACACAGACTCAGGAGCAGAAGACTCCACCGCCATCGCAGGTCGGATTCCGCGATCAGACGTTTGAACCTTCGCCGCTCGACGAGTTGAGCAAACTGGTTCTCACCGATCGTGAGAAAGAAGTTTCTGGCGAAGACCTGGTCGCGTTGGAGCAGGCAAAGAAGAACGTTAATTTCACCTTCACTCTTAATCCGTTAGTCCAGCAATTCATCAATTATTACCAGGGCCGCAATCGCGGCACGATGGAGAACGGACTGCGCCGCTCCGGACAGTACATGAAGCTGGCGCGAAAGATCTTCGTGGAGGAAGGTGTTCCTGTAGACATCACCTGGTTGGGTCAAGTCGAGAGCGCGTGGAAACCGAAAGCGGTTTCGTGGGCGGCTGCGTCGGGACTGTGGCAATTCATCCCGAGCACCGGTCGCATGTACGGCCTGCGCCAGAACGCCTACATCGACGAGCGCAACAGTTTTGAGCAAGCGACACGTGCTTCGGCCCGTCACCTGAAAGATCTCGCGAGGCGTTATAACGGTAACTGGGAACTGGCGATGGCCGCCTACAACACCGGCGCCGGCAATATCGATCGAGCGATCTCGCGCGCTGGCTCCGCCAATTTCTGGATGATTTATCCCTACATCGCACAGGAAACACGTAACTACGTGCCGAACATCCTGGCCGTGATCCTGATTGCGAAGAACCCTGAGAAATACGGATTCAAAGGCATCAAGCCCGACGCACCGATGTCGTACGACGTGGTTCAGGTGCCAACGGCTACCGGACTGCAGCTCGTTGCGGATGCGACTGACACCAGCGTCGATCACATTCGTTCACTAAATCCGGAACTAAAGCGCGATATAACTCCGCGTGGCGACACTTACAACGTGCGCATTCCGGCTGGACGTGCGAAACAGTTTGCCTCGCTTATTCAGCGCATTCCGCCTGAGAGACGAGAGTCGGCGAGACTGATTTCTGTAGCGCCGGGTGAAGACTGGCAGAGCATCGCGAATCGAACCGGTATCAACGCTGCTCAACTCCAGGCGATGAACGGTAATGTGGATCTGAAGTCGACCACAAAGCTGTTAGCTCCGAGTGGTGGTGTGAGGCTCACCAAGTGGGTCAGAGCGACAGGCGCTTCGGATGTTCCGGCAACTTCCGGTCTCGACAAGGTTCGCGCGCGCAAGGGCGACACGATCGCCAGAATCGCAGCAGCGCGTAATCTCGATGCGAACGATGTGGCCCGGCTCAACGGTATCCCGGTTGACGCTGAACTGCGCGCCGGTCAGGAAGTGAAGATTCCATCGTCAGCGACTGCTCCCTCGCGGCGTCGTTAATTAAATATTTTCGTAACCACAGATGAATCCGGATTTTTATCCGTGTTCATCTGTGTACCTCATTCAAAGTTAGGAGCCGCCTCACATGCTCTTCAGAACACTCTCCGCAGCCGTCTATGGCATAGACGCTGATCTCGTAGACATCGAAGTCAATCTAACTCCGGTCCGTGGCGATAGCGATCAGGCACCGCCGGTGACGATTGTCGGATTGCCGGACGCAGCAGTGCGCGAATCGCGCGAACGCATCCGCGCGGCGATTCAAAACTGCGGTCACTTCTTTCCGTTTCAAAAGACCACGATCAATCTCGCGCCCGCGGACGTGCGCAAAGAGGGCGCAAGCTTCGACCTGCCGATCGCACTCGGAATTCTCGGCGCCAACGGCGAGCTTGCCGAGCAACACAATCTGATTCACGTGCTCTGTGTTGGTGAGCTTTCGCTTGATGGTCGCGTAAGGCCTATCAAAGGCGCACTGCCGATCGCGATGCTCGCGCGTGAAGGCTCGATTCGTCACTTGATCCTGCCGGAAGAGAATGCCAAAGAAGCTGCGGTCGTCTCCGGAGTCAACGTCTATCCGGTTGCTGATCTGCGCAGCGCGGTGAAGCTGGTGGCTGAGTTACGCAGTGAAACGCCGCCCCAACCACTCAAGATTGACGTGACTGAAATACTGGGACGAACGGGGCACTACACCGTCGACTTCAAGGAAGTTCGAGGCCAGATGTCGGCCAAGCGCGCGCTCGAAGTGGCGATCGCCGGCGGTCACAACATCCTGCTCATCGGTCCACCGGGTTCGGGCAAGACGATGTTGGCGAAACGTCTGCCCACGATTATGCCGCCGCTCGAGTTCGACGCCGCGCTGGAATTGACGAAGATCCATTCCGTAGCGGGTTTGACGGGACGATCAGGATTAGTCACCGAACGTCCATTCCGTTCACCACACCACACAACCAGCGATGCTGGTCTAATTGGCGGTGGCACCGTGCCGCGACCGGGAGAAGTATCGCTCGCGCATCACGGAGTGTTATTTCTCGACGAGCTGCCGGAGTTTGATCGCAGCGTGCTCGAGGTGTTACGACAGCCACTCGAAGATCAACAGGTAACTATAAGCCGCGCCTCGATGGCGTTGACCTTTCCTGCGGCATTTGTCCTCGCCGCCGCCATGAACCCCTGTCCTTGTGGTTTCTGGAATGACCCGACGCGCGAGTGTCGTTGTTCGCCGAATCAGATTGAGCGTTACGTCGGCCGCATTTCCGGACCACTGCTGGACCGGATCGATATTCACATCGACGTTCCGGCGGTGAAGTTCCGTGAGCTCCGCGGCGAAACGCCGCCTGAGACGGACAGTTCAGCAGTCATTCGCCAGCGCGTGATAGAGGCACGCGAACGGCAACATCGTCGCTTAGTGAACGAGAAGATCTTTTCAAACGCAGCCATGACGCCGCGCATGATTCGTGCTCACTGCCACATCGATTTGAATAGCGAGAAGATGCTCGAAAATGCGATGCGCCGGCTCGGCCTCTCCGCCCGTGCTTACGATCGCATCCTCAAAGTCAGCCGCACGATCGCCGATCTGGAGGGCTCCGAAACAATTAATTCAAATCATGTCTCCGAAGCCGTGGGCTATCGCTCCCTCGATCGAACTTATTGGACGTGAAATATAGGTCTTATAAGTCCTATAGGACCTATAATCAGTTGCGCGCTTGTCAGCACAACACCTCTGACCTTATCCTGCAACTCAGCCGTACGAAAAGCTATTGATTCGGCTGGGAAAATCAGTATTTTAGGGTCGGGTAAGGCAACGACGCGCAAGAAGCGCCGCATCACAGCCGCGTTGAGGGTACTGGGCCTTCGCACCGCAATCCCCACGCGGTCATTCTGAGGAAACAGTGCTGCTCCCTTGAAACCCGCGGAAGCGTGAGATCGTGCCAACAAGCAGGCAGTTGTGAGATTTCTTCCGAAGCTTGCCCGAGACGCGACACGTGACCGCAGCCGAAACCGAGACATCGCAAACGACAGATTATGAGCTGGCGCAGAAGGCAGCCCAAAACGACATGGGAGCTTTCGAAGAGCTTTACCAGCGCCATAATCGGCGCGTCTACTCACTCTGCTTGAGGATGACGGGGAATGTTTCGGAGGCCGAAGACCTCGCACAGGAGGTCTTCATTCAGCTCTTTAGAAAAATCGGCAGTTTCCGGGGTGAGTCTGCCTTTACTACCTGGCTGCACCGGCTCACAGTCAATCAAGTGCTCATGCACTTCCGCAAACGCGGCGTGCGCATGGAGCAGACGACTGAAGACGGTGAAACACCAACCCAGATAGTAAAAGGGACAGAAAACCCCAACGCCATGCCCGTTGTCGACCGCATCGCCCTCGACAAGGCGATCGCGCAACTCCCGCCCGGTTATCGGACGGTGTTTACGTTGCACGACATCGAGGGGCATGAACACGAGGAAATCGCCAGGATGCTGGGGTGTTCGGTAGGTACGTCGAAGTCGCAATTACACAAAGCCAGGATGAAATTGCGCGGCCTTTTGAGGCAACAGAAATCCGCTGAATAGCCTCGAAGGTATGTGCCAGCGAGTTAGTTCGCCGAAAATCGGCTTCGAACGCAGTCTTCCCTTGATTGATGACAACCGGAAAGGTTCTGTCCAGAGACAGTTTTAATTCGATTTGTGCGCATTTATGAGACAGAACGAAGGTGGTAAGCAATGAACTGCGAGACATGTCAGGAGCTCATCCACGATCTGATTGACGGATCAATTACGCAACGGGATGAGTTCACTCTTAATACGCACCTGAAAGAGTGTTTGGATTGTGAAGGCGTGCGCCAGGACCTGGCGTCGATCGTCGGCTTCTGCCGCACTCAGAGGGGGCAATACGAGGCTCCGCCAAACGAACAGGCGATGTGGCTTCGCATCCGCAACGTGATCGAAGCGGAACTGCCCGGTCGAGTGGTGGCCAATCCGGAGCCGCAACAATCGTTCTTTAGCCGGCTGATGGGACGTAGCTGGCAGCTTTCATTGCCGCAACTAGCTGCCTCGACCGCCGTAATTGTTTTGTTGGTGTCTTTGGTGACTGTAGTGGGATTACGTCGTTGGGGTGGATACGGAGTAGTAGCAGTCGCTCCGGCACAATTTGGAGCCTCAGACGTCAACGATCGTATCTGGCAGCGCCGTCAGGTAATCGATTACTGGAACCAGCGAGTTGAACTAAACAAGGTCCGCTGGAGCCCCGAGATGCGCGAGACTTTCGACCGCAACATGCAAGTAATCGATCAAGCTGTCGCCAATTCACTTGATGAGCTGAAGCGAAATCCGCATGACGAGATTTCCGAACAGATGCTCAATGAATCATTGAACGACAAACTCGCTTTGTTGAAAGAGTTCTCTGACTTGTAATTTTGTTTTTTGATTAAAAGCCCCACAGTAATGAAAACTGAATTCTTAACCAGGCGCTCGTCAGCTCGCGCCCGCTTCCTTGCAGTTGGCGCCCTACTCGCACTGACGTCGTTGTCAGTCAATGTTGCGGCGCAGCAGCAGCTCTCCAAGCGTTACCCCGCAGCAAAGAATGTACGTATCGAGTTGAGGAATATCTCGGGCACGATCACAGTCGAGTCGTGGAATAAAAACGAGATCCGTCTTACGGCAACGATCGAATCCAAGAAGGCCCAGGTGCTGCCGAGACAGACCGAGCAGAGTTTGGTAGTGGATGTCATGAGCGACAATCGCGGCCGCGGTGATGTCGGTGACATCAATTTCAAACTGCAAGTTCCGGTTAATTCATATATCGATCTGGAAACCAGGAGCGGCAACATCAATGTGGCAAACATTCGCAGCGATTTAGTAAGGGCGCATGTTTCTACTGAAGGCGACATCATTCTCACGAATATCGTCGCGTCGCAGGTTGTTGCACAAAACGTGATCGGCGACATCTTTTTCGACGGCGAGTTCTCGAGTGGCGGTAACTACGAATTCAAATCCAACAAGGGCAACATCACGATTCGCATTCCCGGCAACTCGGCATTTCGCCTGGAAGCCGCGTCGCCCGCGCGTAGGATCGCGTTGAACGACTTCTGGAACAACAAGCTCAAGACGCACGACGGCAGAAAATACGTCGGTGACGTTGGCGACGGCCGCTCATCCGTATCGATTATCAACTTCAGCGGTCAGATCACTTTTATGCGAAGGTAAGCCTTCGCACTTTTTAATGGCAAGGCAAGGCTTGGTGGACGTTGCTCAGGCAACGTCCTTTTTTTGTTTTCGCGTCCGGCGCAAACAACGCTATTATCACCAGCAATGACCAGAACTCTTTTTCTCCTGGCAGTCCTCCTGGTTCCTGCCACTCCCGTCTTCTCTCAAAAGGCCGCTGTTCCTGATCTGCAATTGTTGACGCGCACCTCGACGCGGCGTGAGACGCGCCGTTTTCATTACGGCGGTACGGTTACTTTGATTGCTGCGCCGAGAGGTTCGGTCACTGTCGAGGGATGGTCGCGCAACGAAGTTGAGCTGACTGCGAACATCGAGCTCAAAGGACCGACGGAAGCCG
>JAICQI010000813.1 GCA_025937955.1 Pyrinomonadaceae bacterium | reverse complement strand
GGTTGATCGCTGATCCCCTGAATCGCAGCCAGCCCACTGACCAGTTCATCAAACTCGACCGGACCAGCGAGAAAGTTGAAAATGCCGGCGACAGTCTCAGCCAGTTGCTGAGCTTTGTCGCTCTTGAGAGTGCGAATGTTTGCAGGCAATCTCTCGACATCCACGACGTTATGCACCGGCTTGTGTTGTTCCCGCCAAACGGCAAAGCCGGCGACGAGTTTTCCATCCTGGTCCTGCCAGAGCGCGAACCCTCGCTGACGTGTCATTAAATAATGGAGACGATTTTTGAGCGCGTGACGTTCGGGAAACTGGCGTCGCATCCAGCGCGCACAGGTACGATGCGCGATAACCGCCGCCATCCCGCGAACGTCGCTAATGGGATGTTTGTCCGGGAGTTTGCGAAAGCGCTGTAGCTGAGCAAGCAGTTGCAGCATGACTTCCTGTTGAATGTCGTCAGTCTCTGCACGGTGCGCTTCCCGGTAAGAATTGAGACGCAGTTTGAAGCGAATGACGCCTTTGATGACTGGCTCAGCGTGGACTGTGATCAGTTGGGAGAGTAGCGCGTCAGCCTGTTCGTCGCCGGCCTCAGCCAATAAAGGCTCGAGCAGGACATCGATCTTGAGGGGTGAGTCATTCATCGGCGCAAGATTCTATCACTCAATCATTTGCAGCATTCAAAAACACCGGAAGTTCCGGCCAACACGGTAGCTGACTGTGGCCGGTACGGGACCATTCTGTGGTCTGTAGCGTAAGCGCAAAAGCCTTCCTTCCTTAGGATCTTCGCGTTTTAAACAGGGGCCAAGGAGGCCCGAATGTTTAGTCGCCTTTAAGGCGGAGAGGAAAGTATGCGAGTCAATTTACGCAATCTGTGTTTCGCTTTGATCGCGGTCGCGGTTGTTTTCACTTCAGGTTACGCACAGCAGCAGGAAGACAAGGCCGACAAAACGCTGGCGCCCTATTTCGTAGTCAAGGGAGATCCCAACGTCGATCAACTGCCGCTCAAAGATACACGAGTCGAGATATCAGTCTCAGGTGTTATTGCCGACGTGAAAGTCCGGCAAATCTATCGCAACGAAGGATCACGTCCGATTAATGCGTCATACGTTTTTCCTGCATCGACGCGCGCTGCCGTTTATTCAATGCGGATGCAGATCGGCAATGAGATCATCGTCGCCAAAATCAAAGAACGCGAACAGGCCAAGCAAGAGTTTGAGCAGGCTAAAGAGGAGGGGAAGAGCGCGTCACTGCTCGAGCAGCAGCGGCCGAACGTGTTTTCGATGAGCCTGGCCAACATCATGCCGCAGGAACAAGTGGAGATCGAATTGCGCTATACCGAACTCCTTGTGCCGGCCGATAACGTTTATGAGGTCGTGTTTCCAACTGTAGTTGGACCACGCTACGCATCGCCGGAGAACGGAAACAAGAAAGACGACAAGTTTGTCGAAACACCTTACATGCGCCAGGGCCAGAAGCCCACGAGTGCTTTACACATCTCGACTCGGATCTTCGCCGGCTTGCCGATCTACGATCTTTCTTGCCCGTCGCACCAGATCAATCCGCAGTGGCAGGGTCAGGGTCTTGCACAACTGACCCTCGACGATTCAGATCCCTTCCAGGGTAATCGCGACTTCGTAGTTCGCTATCGTCTGGCGGGCGATCAGATCGCTTCAGGCTTGCTGCTGTTTCAGGGCGCCGACGAGAACTTCTTTCTTTACATGGCCCAACCGCCGCAACGTGTCGCGACCGAAGCCATCCCGCCGCGCGAGTACATCTTTGTTGTTGACGTGTCCGGCTCGATGGAAGGTTTTCCTTTGAACACGTCGAAGCGACTGCTCAGAGACTTGATCGGGCAACTGCGTCCGACCGACTTGTTCAACGTGGTCTTGTTTGCCGGAGACTCGACAGTGCTGTCGCCGCAGTCGCTGCAGGCGAACCAGCCAAACATTGCGAAGGCGATTCGATTGTTGGAACAACAGCGTGGCGCCGGCGGAACGGAGTTGCTACCTGCCATCAAGGAAGCGATGAACCTGCCGCGGGCCGACGGAATCTCGCGCAGTGTCGTCCTTGTCACTGATGGTTACATTTCGGGTGAGCAGGGAGTTTTCGAGCACATCCGCGCAAACTTGAACAAGTCTAACGTGTTCGCTTTCGGCATCGGCGGATCTGTGAATCGCTATCTCATCGAGGGTGTTGCGAGGGCTGGAATGGGCGAGCCGTTTATCGTCACTGATGAAACTGAAGCTGAAGGCGTGGCGGCAAAGTTTCGCGAGTACATTCAGACGCCGGTGTTGACGGATATCCAGGTGCGTACAGTCGGCTTCCACACGTACGACGTGAATCCGATACACTTTCCGGATCTGTTCGCCGAACGTCCGATCATTCTCTTTGGCAAATGGCGTGGTCCAGTTGCGGGAACAATCGAGCTCACCGGCAAGACGGGCCACGGGGACTTTGTCAGTCGCTTCGACGTCACCAGTAGTCAACCCAATGAAGGGAACAGCGCGTTGCGTTACCTCTGGGCGCGCTCGCGAATAGCGGAGTTATCTGATTACGGAACTTCTGACCTGGCGGAAGAAGACATCAAAGAGATCACGGCGCTGGGGTTGAAGTATAACCTGCTGACTCGATACACGTCGTTTATCGCGGTGCGAGAAGTTGTTACCAATCCGACTGGATCGGCAGATGACGTGAAGCAACCGTTGCCGTTGCCGCTGCACGTGAGTGATCTGGCCGTTGGTGGTGCTGAAGTGGGAAGTGAGCCGGAGCTGGTGTGGTTAGTGGTTGGCTCTCTGCTCTTCGCCACGATCATGATCCTGCGAAGGAAACGGTGGTTTGTATGAACCGCAAGGTGATCCGGAGCGCACAGTTAACGGTAGTTGTACTGTGCGCTCTCGCGCTCAAGTT
>JAICQI010000643.1 GCA_025937955.1 Pyrinomonadaceae bacterium | reverse complement strand
GGTTCCCAACTCCGCAGTCGCAGGCGCGATAATCATCCGCGCCAGCTCACTGCCGGTTTTCTGGAACTGCTCATCGGCGGCCGCGATTCTTGCTTGTCGTTGTGCCGGAGTTTCCAACGGCTTTACGACACTGCGCGCACCGAGGGACTGGTACACCTGCTGCGCAACTTTCGTTATCTCATCGCGCTTCGGCAATTCATACGTTTTCAGTGAGTTCTGCGTGACTGCCCAAAGATAGCTACGCTCGTCGCCCAATGAGTACTCCAGCAGGACGGTGTTCTCGTCCAACTGTTCCTGAATCCCTTTCAAACCCAGTGGCTGAGGCTGCATCAGTGCCGCGTAAACCGGACTTCCCTTGCGAATCGCGGCTTGCACTTGCTGGTAGTCGTCTTCAAGCGCGCTAATCTCTTTATTGAGAGCGTCGATTTCCTCCTGTTTGCCCTTTTGCGCGGTGAGTTGGATCTGGCGTTGCGCTTTGGCATTCAACGAGAGTCTGATCTCCCGTTCCTTTTTCACTAAGCCGGCGTCGACGCCGTGCAGAATATCGACGTGCGCTTCGTTCAACATTTCAGTCAGACTGCGTGCGCGACCACGTTCGCTTATCTGGAGCGCTTGTGCGTCGTATCCCTTGCCGGGCTCCTTGGCGTGCTGTTGCATCAGGAGATCGACATAAAACTCGTATGCTTTTTCTCGGGAGGCGAGATAAGAAGCGCGATGTTGCTGGCTGCCCGTCTGTGTCCTAACCGTTTCGATTAGAATGAGCGACTCTTCAATGCTCTTTCTCGATTCACTCAGATTTCCGAGTCGCTGTTCCGCGCGGGCTCGACCTTCTAAAGCGAAAGCGGCATTGTTCAAATCGCCGAGCCTGCGAAGTATGGAAAGCGATTGGTCGAAGTGGTCCAGTCCCTCGCGGGGGCGGTCGAGGACAGTGTAAACATGGCCCAGGTTGCTCAGCGAGAGTGCCTCTCGCCGAGCATTGCCGGCTGCACGTTGAAGCTGGAGCGCCTGCTGGTGATACTCAAGGGCCTTTTCGAGTTGGTTCTGCCGTGAGTAAAGTACGCCTAAGTGATCGAGAGTCTCCGCTTCCTGCACTTTATTCCCGGTTTGCTGCTGGATAGTTCGGGCCTGATTGTAATAGCTAAGGGCTTTCTCATTATCGCCGAGCCGGGTGTAGGCGACGCCGATGTTACTGAGCGCCAACGACTCCGGGCCTTTTGCTCCTATGGCTCGAAGTCTCGGCAAAGCCTGCTGTAAATAATCGACCGCTTTCTCTGGCTCACCGAGCCTGTTGTAAGCATTACCAATGTTGCTCAGGGTAATCCCTTCCGCCAATTGGTGACCAAGCGGCTTGTATAGGGGCAAAGCTTTGAGGTAATACTCGAGGGCCTTCTGCTGGTCAGAGGCATCGCTGTAAATTTTGCCAATATTGTTTAGTGCAGAGGCTTCAAGCGCGGCATGACCATTGGCTCGCGCCAAAACGACCGCGCGCTCATAATGAATCAGCGCCTCCTTTACTTCGCCCAAAACATCACTGGCTCCGCCTACAAAATTTTCGAGTGACCCCTCCATTCTACGGTCTTGAATGCTTTGCGCCAGTAAAAGTGCTTCTTTCGCATACTTAAGCAAAGTCCGATAGTCACCGAGTTGCGCAAAGCGAACTATCATGAACCGAAGCGTATGGAGTTGCCGCCGGGTTTCGCCGCTTGCTGCAAAGAGCTGCGCCGCCTGGTGATATTTCTCGATCGACGCACGCTTTGCATCGGCGTTTTCCTGGCTGCCAACCCTTTCAGCCTCCTCTAAGAGGCGTTGGGCATGAACCAGACGCTTGTCATCCGCCGTCGCTTCTCTCAAGTGCACGACACGGATCTCGTAACGCCCTGGAGCAACTCCGTCACGCGAGTGCACTTCAACGCGATAATCTCCCGACTGGTCCGCTATCAGCAAAACTGGTTCTGTTCCCCGGTCATCGGGGCTATCAAATTCGCCGATCTCCTTGCCGTCGGGTGCAAACAGAGCAACCCATACATCAATCTCTTTCTGGTCTATGAGCGCATATAAAAACTGCCCGGACATGAGTGCAATACGATACGAGTGAGTTTCGCCTCCTTTGATCTCGCGTTCTTGCGCGGAAAAAGCTGGCAGCGTTTGAGTGTTTGAGGTTGTGGCCTGGGCGCACGCTACGGAAACAAAAAAACCCAGCCACAGGGCAGAGAAGACTCGGTGCGGGATATTGTTCGAACGCTGAGTCATATGCTTATTTCAGAATGCCGCTCCTGGATAACGGGTGAAGCGGCGGAGACTTAATCGTGCCGACTTCACACGTTATCCTTCATTGAGCGGGTCGCTAAGACGCATTGCCCGAAGATGCAGCCTTTTCAGCAGGGACGATTTGTCCTCCCGACTGAGCTGTAAACTCACCACTTTGAGGTGGGACGTCCTTGCCTTTGCCCTTCATAGCAGCTTGTGAAGGGGTAACCCAACTTCCGGCATCTGTACTAGACGGAAGTGCGATTATAGTAATGTCCCAAGTCTCACCGTCAAAGGTGACATCTTCAAACGTGACGGGCAGTTGATTTTTTTGGACTCTGCCCACCACTCCATACAACTCATAGCTACTGGCAGTTTCCTTGATTAACAAACCATTAAGATCGTTGCCGATTGCCGGCGAGCCGGATTTGTTGGTAATTATCCACTTATCACCGTTTGCCATCGTCATCCTCCTTTTAAGATTGTTCTGGGTCTATGGAAACTCTTCTGGGCACAAGTTTCCGTTGTTCATCGAGAAGGCCGAAAGACTAAGCTATTCTCTATCAATTAACGCGAGAACGTCTTCGGCAAACCACCATTCAAAGGTGTAAAGCGGGGATCTAACTTAGAGAGAGGGTGACTAAGAATAGAGCGATCATATGCCGATTTGATTGCGGCGTCCAGATCTTTGAGCGCCTCCCTGGAGTGCGGTGCCTTGGCACCGCTTTGGTATGAACTAAGTATCCAATACCAAAGCGGTAGCAAGCTACCGCACTCCAGGGAGGCGCTAATTAATGGTGTTCGAGCTTGACGGCGTAGACTAATAACTTACCCGCGGCTTTTACGGTCGTCAGCGTCTCGCCTTTCTCAGCTCTGGATTGAGGAAGCGAGGGATTTGTCAAAAAGGTTTGTACGTTCTTGTTTTGCGCTACGTCAGTTATGAGACCCTTTGTTTGCTTGTTGGCAAACTGCTTTACCGCTTCCAGTTCCGGCACCGCATTTTCAGAAAAGACGAGCCACAGTTTTTCAACTCCCTGCTGGCTGTCGAACTTAATCCAACTCTCTTCCGGAATCGGAACCACATCGCCGGCGGTTAAAAAAGAGGAGCCTTTGTTTGCGGTTTCTGAAGGGAAAAGCGTGACGAACTCCGGTGTTGCTGATTTAGTTGGGCCTTCGTTAAGGATGTACAGGTAGCCCGCCTGTGGGCTGCGAATATGGACGCGAATCCGGTAGTTCTCCTCAAAATTGATCTCACTTGCCAGCGTGAATGGATTCTGGAATGGTCTGTCATTTCTGAACTTCTGCACTGTGATCCAGTAAGTTAGCGCGCGTTCCTCGACTGCGACAGGAGGGGTAGGAGAAGTGACGACGGAAGCGGCTGCTCTTTCTCGCCGGGCTCGCGAAATGCTGTATGCGAAGATCACCGCCGTCGCCAACACCATCGCCGCAATCGCGATCAGCAACACTCGTTTTTTCGACGAAGCCTGTCCTTGTTCTGTGTCGACAGCAACACGCTGAACATCGGGCGATGACGTTCGATCGATCTCGGCTTTAACATCCAACTGCTTCTTCAAACTCCGCAGATCGATCAGCATGTCTTTCGCCGTCTGATAGCGCTCGTCCAGGTCCTTCGTCATCGCTTTACTGACAATGCGCTCCAACTCCGCCGGAATCG
>JAICQI010000747.1 GCA_025937955.1 Pyrinomonadaceae bacterium | reverse complement strand
GTGACGATGGAAGAGCGCATGGGCCAGCGCGTCATCGGACAGGAAGAAGCACTGGCCGCAGTTTCAAACGCCGTCAGACGTGCGCGTGCCGGTTTGCAGGACCCGAATCGTCCCATAGGATCGTTTATCTTTCTTGGTCCAACCGGTGTCGGTAAGACTGAAACTGCTCGTGCGCTCGCGGAGTTTTTGTTCGACGACGAGAAATCGATGGTCAGGCTCGACATGTCGGAATACATGGAGAAGCATGCCGTTGCTCGCATGATTGGCGCTCCTCCGGGATATGTGGGCTATGACGAAGGTGGACAGCTCACGGAAGCGGTTCGCCGCCGTCCTTACTCAGTCGTTCTCTTTGACGAGATCGAAAAAGCGCATCCGGATGTTTTCAACGTGCTGCTACAGATTCTCGATGACGGGCGGCTGACGGATTCGAAAGGTCGAACGGTTGATTTCAAGAATACCGTTCTGATCATGACTTCAAATCTCGGCTCGCGTGAGATTCAGGCAGCCGAGGGCGACGAGAAGCAAGTGCGTGAAGCCGTGCTCCAGGAACTACGTTTGAATTTCAAACCGGAGTTTCTGAATCGTGTGGACGATGTCGTCATCTTCCATCAGCTCTCGCAGCAACAGATTGGCGAGATCATCGACGTTCAACTGGAGCGCTTCAAGGCGATGTTAAGCGAGCGCAACATCACGCTCGTGCTCGAGCCTTCGGCGAAGGATCTGTTGATGCGCGAAGGTTACGATCCGAGTTATGGCGCTCGACCATTGAAACGCGCCATACAGTCGCTGATTCAGAATCCGCTCGCGGTAAAACTCTTGCAGGGCGAAATCCTGCCGGGTCAAACCGTAAGACTTTCGGCCAGTGGCGACACGATGGAGTTTAAGACTGAAGCGGCCTTTGCGACCGCTTAATTCGGGAGAAGAACATGGCACAACAATGGAATCCGTTGCAGGATTTGGTGGTCCTACAGGATCGCATGAACCGGCTCTTTGAAGATGCGACGCAGCGACGCAGTCAGGCGGAGGTAACAGGCGACGAGTTTGAACGCGCTGATTGGACGCCTGCTGCTGACATTTACGAGACTGAATCAGGCTTCTTACTTGCCTTGGACTTGCCTGGCATCGATCGTGAGGCGCTGGAGATCGATGCGGAGGACAACCGTCTGATAGTCAAGGGAACACGGACGGTCACCGAGTCGAAGCAGTATCGCACTGAAAGACCGAAAGGAAAATTCCTGCGCACGTTTAGTGTTCCCGGCTCAGTCGATCAAAGCAAGATCGGAGCTGAATACAAGGACGGCGTTTTGCAAATACGTTTACCGAAGCGGACCGAGCAGAAACCGAAGAAGATCGACATCAAGATCAGTTAGGGATGGGATGATGGATAGAGAAGAAAACGAGCTAAGGGTAACGGATCGTCGCCGGATATACCTCGACGATGAAGGCGCGGAACGCGTAAGTGCGGAAACGGAGCAGCCAAGTCTCAAGCCGACGTACGTCGAAGAACTCGAGACGCGTACAAAAGCGGCGGAGCGACAGGTGCAGGAAGTGCAGGCGCGTTTTGACCAGTTGCGCCAGCAGCTACAACGCGAGACTGATGAGACGCGGCAACGTCTGAATCGATCGGCCGATGAACGTGCGGCCAGCGAGAAGGCGAAGTTTATCTCGTCGTTACTTCCTGTTTTGGACGACTTGAACAGAGCGATCCAATCAGAAAACACGACTCGCGAAGCGCTTCTCGACGGCGTTCGCACTATTGCCAGCAGCTTTCAATCTGCGTTAGCGAATGCGGGCGTCGAGCCGCTCGAGTCGGTTGGCGAAGAGTTCAACCCCGAGTTGCACGAAGCCGTCGACACTGCGGAAACAGACGCGGAGATGGACGGCAGAGTAATTGAGGAATATAGTCGCGGGTTCCGAATGGGCGACCGCCTGCTGCGTCCGGCCCGCGTCAGAGTCGGACGCGCGCCTGAGCAAGCACGACAAACCGCGGAATAGTAAACAGTTAAGGAGAAAACAAGAGTGCCGGCAAAAGAACTGAAGTTCGGAGAAGAAGCGCGCAATGCGATGCTTCAAGGTGTGGACATACTTGCGAATGCAGTGCGCGTGACGTTGGGACCAAAGGGTCGCAACGTTGTTCTGGGCAAGAAGTTTGGCTCGCCCGTTATAACCAAAGACGGCGTCACGGTCGCTAAAGAGATTGAGCTCAAGAACAAGTACGAAAACATGGGCGCGCAGATGGTTCGCGAAGTCGCCGTAAAAACGAACGATAAAGCCGGCGACGGCACCACCACCGCCACAGTTCTCGCGCAGGCAATTTTTCGTGAAGGCGTGAAGAACGTGGCCGCGGGCGCGAATCCGATGGCGCTGCAACGCGGTATTCAGCTGGCTACCGAACAGGTCGTCGCTGAGTTGGAGCGCATGTCCAAGAAAATCAAGAGCAAGGACGAGCTGACGAACGTCGCTACAGTTTCGGCCAACAACGATCCGCAAATCGGCCAACTGATCTCCGAAGCGATGGACAAGGTTGGGAAAGACGGTGTCGTCACGGTTGAAGAGTCGAAGACGCTGCAAACCGAGCTCGAGATTGTCGAGGGAATGCAGTTCGACCGCGGTTACTTGTCGCCCTATTTCATGACTAACCCGGACCGGATGGAAGCGATTCTCGACGAGCCGTACATCCTGCTTTACGAAAAGAAGATCTCCGCAATGCGCGATCTGCTGCCCCTGTTAGAACAAACAGTAGGCGCTGGACGTGCTTTGCTTATCATCGCCGAAGACATCGAAGGCGATGCACTGGCAACGCTGGTGGTGAATCGCCTGCGTGGAACGATCAAGGTTTGCGCAGTGAAAGCGCCGGCGTTTGGCGACAGGCGCAAAGCGATTCTGGAAGACCTGGCGATCCTGACTGGTGGACAAGTGATTACCGAAGATCTCGGTATCAAACTGGAAAACGTGACGCTTGCAGATCTTGGAACTGCGAAGCGTGTAATTGTAGATAAGGAAACGACGACCATCGTCGAAGGAGGAGGCGACAGCAAAGCGATCCAGGGACGCGTGGTAACCATTCGCAGGCAGATCGAAGAAACGACGTCAGACTACGATCGCGAAAAACTCCAGGAGCGACTCGCGAAGGTCGCAGGGGGCGTGGCTGTAGTTAAAGTGGGAGCGCCGACCGAGACCGCGATGAAAGAGATCAAGATGCGTGTTGAAGACGCGCTAAACGCGACGAGAGCAGCGGCGCAGGAAGGGATTGTTGTTGGCGGTGGCGTGGCGCTGC
>JAICQI010000687.1 GCA_025937955.1 Pyrinomonadaceae bacterium | reverse complement strand
TCGACGATCCGTTTGCCAGTTTGAACCGTGGTAGCACGATGAGACGCACACAGCTTGCTCTGCTAATTCGTCGTCCCGACGAACACGAAAAGATTGTGACAAACAGAAAACCCTTTCACCTATCAGACCTGAGCGAGCTGACTCAAAGTGACAGCCAGGCAGCTGAGACTTGGGAGGATGAAGGAGGCGCATACGCAAAGTGTGCGTGAGTTACCCGAAGATCAGACCCACGTTTGTGGTACGGCAGGATAGATAAAGGAGCACATATGAGCGAGAACGGGAACACGAACATCGTGCAGAATGTGTACGAGAATTTCAAGACTGGAGACATTAAGGCCTTATTCGATCTGCTTTCGGCTGATATCGAGTGGCAATTACCGGAAATAGAGAATGTGCCATTCGCCGGGAAACATCGAGGTCATGAAGAGATGGGGCAATTCTTCGCATCTCTGGTAGATACTCAAGAGGTTCAGCACTTCGAGCCAAGAGAGTTTATCGCCCACGGAGACAAAGTCGTGGCTCTTGGTCATTACGCTTGGCATGTTAAATCTACTGGCAGAGAGTTTGGAGGTGACTTTGCCCATGTGTTCACAATGTCTAATGGCAAAGTCACAAGATTTCATGAATACATGGATACTGCCGCAGCCGCGGCGGCTCATCGCAGAGACAAGTATGATGAAGCTGATGCGCTCTAAAAATCCAAGCTCGATCGCTTTCCGTACTGGGTTTTAGCACTTTCTTCTGAGCACCTTTCAACTACCGCAACCGCGTCCGCTCCGCGACCCCTTTGCAGACAGATCCGAGATTCTAGGTAATCTCGGGTGGGCGATCTTCGCATTTATGATCTCGATCAACCTCGGCTGGAAACTATTCCGATATTTTCGACCAGCAGCTTCCCTGACCGGCGTTGCCAAAGGCTAGGGCTTTTCACCTTGCTGCCGGGCGGCCCTCCTGTTCAGGTATTCTGCCAGCGTTTTGTCCGCCGTTTGGATGTGGACGAGAAGCCATCTCCGCAAGGCCTCAATCAGACTATGCTTATCTGTCGCCGTTCCCGTGGCAAGGTTACGCTTCAGGTTTTGCACTTCGGCCAGCAAGCGTTCGTGCTCCAGGAAATGAGACTCGTAAGCTTCGTAGGCGTGCAACCTCATCAGAAGTTGTTCCGAGAGAAAATGGAGATTTGTGTGCTCCACTAACTCATTGAGTAGGGCGTAGACCACACTGTCGTCAGCCCCGCTCCTAACGGCAGCTTTAAGATCATTGAGCAGGCCAACTTGGCCCAAATGCTCCCGATCCATCGAAGCAATGCCGAAGGCTAGTTCTTTTGTGTCCTCCATTGCGTCCATAGTATTTTCCCCAGCTCCACTTAGAAAACGAACTTCGTCGGCCCCGCCAGATCATAAGAGCGGCGGCTGACGACCAGATACTTGCCAGTCCAGCGCAATCTGCGGAAACCCAACAGGTGAAAGACCTGCAGTGGCAGAATCCGCGCGATACGCGTGTTGATAATCAAGAAGTTTTCGTTGAGTGGATCGCGGCGAACTCCGGGAAGAAGATGCATGTAGTGCCCAACCCTCAGTTTGCGAAGCAATGCTGACAACGTGAGCCAGAACCGCTTAACTTCACGCACAAGGAAGAAGCCGTCATCACCTAATGTCTGGTAGAGAGGCATCAGAATGAGTCCCGTCTCGGAGGCTTTGATCTCGCCCCCACGATCTCGGGCCAGAACCTTCCCGCGCCGCACGGCCTGAAAATTCCTAAAACCCGGCTCCATTTTGAAGCGATCCTGCGGCACAATTGCATGCCGGTAGCGTACCTCTACCACTTTCGTCCCACCGCTTGCCTGCTTGAGCACGGATCGGCTTTGATCGAGTTCCGGCAGATCCTCGCGACGAAAGTTTCCAGTCGCCGCGGTCGCGATCCAAATTACTGCCGCATGGTTGTCCGCAGAGGTCATGGCCGCATGCTGTCCGGCTTCGACGCCCATTGTTATTGCACCCAGATTGTTAACGTATTCGAGCAGAGTCCCATCAATCTGTTCCTCCAGCCCAAGCACAATAGTCAAGGGAAAGGTCAGTGCAAAGCGGCGATTCCGTAGAGTATCGCCCACCGTGGCAAATGGCAGTCCGTGGGCCGATGTGGTGTGCAAGTCGACAAAGTAAATCTCGCCTCGTGCGCGACTGACCGCTTCCCTAATTACCGTGAGCAATTCGCGTTGTTCGAAAAGTTCCGACACTTCAGTAGTGCCTGGTTCCAGCCCGGCGGCGCGAACATTCTCAGGTGTCCATTGCCTGTTTAGATCAGCATTGATGTAACGAACTCTCTGCTCGAGCGCCCGTGTGTTTCCGCGAAGCAAAACCACCTCGCCACGCAAGGCAGCTCTGCGTTCTTGCATGCGAAGCCACACGCGTTCCGCAGCCAGCACGCCGGCCGGCTCGTTTCCGTGGATGCCAGCAAGGATTATAAGAGTTGGACCAGGCAGGGCTCCCCGAATGGACGCAATCACATGCGCGGCTGGCCTGGCCAACTGACTCTCAGGTTTGAGCTGTGCAGTTGAGATCATAGTGTCCTGCAATCTGTTTCTTCAGTCGTGAAGCGGCTTCATAGATATTGCTCCGCTGTTTCTTCGGGAGGAGCAACGGCGGTAAAGTCCTCGCTAAAGCGCCGCGCATACTCCGTCAGGAGATTTACGACTCGCCCATGATCAGGAGAGCGCACTATCAGGCCGACATGCCACGGCTTGCGCACGCGATATACTATCTCGGGATCGTCATAGTTGGCAGTACAGGGGTTGTCCTGACGTGCCAGTGATAAAGCAATGCCGCCATATTCTTTGCAAATGGGTGGGAGAATGTAGGGCCGCTCGGGCGTAGCGAGTTCAATCTTGGCCCATTCGCACCAAAGATTAATTCCCGTCGCCGCTGCGATTGTGTCCGCCGTATAGGCGCCACCGACACGTGCTGCGACTTCAAGAAAAACGTACCTGTCGCTCTCATGCTTCGAGTCCGCGCGGCGAATGAATTCAGCGTGCGTCACACCCTGCTCGAAACCGAAGCCATTCAGCAACTTCTTGTTCAGCTTGAGCAAAGCACGCTGTTCTTGCGAACCATGCTTCACGAAATATGAGATGGGAACTCCGCCAGAGTGCGAAACCTCGAACGGTGGCGCGCCGTAACGTTCGACGCTGGCGAAAAGCACGCGGCTTCCCGCAACCAAAGAATCGACGTGATAGACATCTCCGGGAAGGAATTGTTCAAGCACATGAAAAGCGGATCTTTCGTGGAACGGTTCTCGCGCGTCGAGATCGGCGATTGCACGCCACACTGTCTCGGGGTCGTGGAGTTTTTTTATGCCCATCGAGGACGCGCCAATGCGAGGCTTCAACATCCACGGTGACGAGGTTCGCTTCATGAATTCGTCAAGCACCTCGTAGTTGAACAAAGAGACAAATTTCGGTTGGGGAATCACAACTTCTTTGGCTTTGCAGCGCATTGCCAGCTTGTCTTGAAAGCAGCGCGCGGTGGTCGTGCCCAGGCCCGAAATACCCAGATGTTCGCGGATGTGAGCCGCTGTGACAATGTCATACTCTTCAAGCGCGACAACGCGAAACACCCGTCGTTGCCGCGCGACGTATGTCGCGGCGGCTAAATAAGACTGCACACTTGTCTTTCCGGGAATGGCAATCAGATC
>JAICQI010000094.1 GCA_025937955.1 Pyrinomonadaceae bacterium | reverse complement strand
TCGGGGGGTAGGTAATTCGTGGCTAATCTGAGGTAACAGTCCACAATGGCCGCGTAGGCCAAGGCGTAGTTAGAATCGAGCTCGATGGCTCGGCGGAAGTGCTGAATAGCCTTTTCAATCCCTTTCTTCGTGTACTGGCTCCAGTGGTAGCGGCCCTCGAGATAAGACTGATAAGCTTCAGCGTTATCGGTGTAGCGCGCGGTGACTTGTCGTTCTTCTTCGCCCGTTAACTTGAGTTTCAGAGTGACCAGCAGCTGTTTTGTAATGACCTCCTGGATTTGCAGCAGATCTTTATTTTCGGAATCACAACTTTCCCCCCACAGCTGCCACCCCGTTGTCACGTCAACTAGCTCGACCCCGATTGTTAAACCAGACTTCCGTGCGCTGATTGTTCCGACCAGGACCGCGTTTGCGCCAAGCTCTCTGCCGGACCGCCGCGGGTCGGCTTCTTTGCTGCGGTAGCGAATTACGGCACTTCGCGACATTACTCGCAGTTTAGAAACCCGAGAGAGATTGTTGATGATGTTGTCGGTGAGTCCGTCGGCCAGGTATTCCAAATCCGGATCGCCGGTGCTGTTAAGGAAAGGCAGGACAGCGACGACCGGCTCTACTGAAGCGCCAGCAGCTGAGCTCCCATTTTGAGGCTCGGAGGGATCAAACACTCTCACTGGCCCAACAAAACGATAGCCGCGGCGCGCCACTGTCTCAATGTATTTTGGACCACTCCGCTCATCTCCCAGGGCCCGTCTCAAAAGGAAAATGTTTTGTGTCAGATTAGCCTCTTCGACAAACGTGTCGGCCCATATCCCCGTCAGCAGCTCATCCTTTTCCACCAGCTGCCCTGCATGCTTGACGAGCATGATCAGAATCTCGGTAGCCTTGGGCGTCAGCGAGATGGTTTCACCATGGCGCGTGAGAATACGGTTCTTCACATCGAGCTGATACGGTCCAAACTGGTAGCACAGGTTATTACTATGAGGCATACAGTTCCTTGAGACGAATTGAAGAGAGTGAGTTTTTTATCGTTGCTATTTTCCTGTCAAACCAGCAACTGGTCAATACACTTCTTCAACTCTTTAGCGGGAGGCTGAAAGCTTGATAACGCGTTGATAACTCTTTGAGAGTGTTCTAAGGATTTCCGCGTTTAGTTGTGGGTATAGTTCACGGCGTCGTTAAGCGCCGCTGCTACTCAAACGCGTTGCAGGATTTTATGTGCAACGCTGATGAATGGCAAGATCCCGAGAACGTCTCGAGTGAGCGTTTGATCCGACCCAGTTGAGAGAGGGGGCAAAATCAACTGGCGGGACAGGTGGGTGTCCCTAGTCGGATTTGGGTACCTCACCCCAACGGCCTCTCTGATCCTTGCGCCTCATGGCGGCTTCGCCCAGCAAGGCTGGCCCTGCGGCGCAAGGCAGGAGAGTGCGTCGGCCTTTTGTTCACCAACTGCCTTGACTGGTATCCTTCCTTGCTTCGGGATGTCAGAAAATAGGTCCACACTCAAAGAACGTGTGCGTGCGTTCTGGCAGGAGAACCCCTGCGGAACCAAGTTTGCCGATGCGCCGCCCGGCTCGCGCCGCTTTTATGAACTTGTCGAAGAGCATCGCTATAAAAAGGAGTGGCATATTCCCGAGGCGGCGCAGTTTGCACGCGCGAAAGATCTCGCGGTTCTGGAAGTGGGTTGCGGACTCGGCACTGACGGCGCTCAGTTTGCCAAAGCCGGCGCCAAATACACCGGAATCGATCTGACTGACGCCGCAGTCGAACTTGCAAAACGGCGCTTCGAATTGTTTGACCTGCCCGGCACTTTCCGCGTCGCCGACGCCGAGCGCCTCGACTTCCCTGACAGCTCCTTCGATCTCGTTTATTCACACGGCGTGCTGCATCACACTCCTGACACAGCAGCAGCGATCCACGAGATTCATCGCGTGCTCCGGCCAGGCGGAAAAGCCCTGGTCATGCTTTATCATCGCGACTCTTACAACTATCGCGTCAACATCTCGATGCTTCGACGCACCGGCGTACAACTGTTGCGATGGAACACGGGCGTAAAATTGGTCCATCTCTTAACCGGCGAACCGGAAGACAGCCTGCGCGACCACGCTCGACAACTCGAAACGCAGTCAGAATATTTAAACTCGGAAGAGTTCTTGAGCAGAAACACTGACGGCGCGGGAAACCCCCTCGCGCGAGTTTATTCGCGCCGCGAAGCACGCGAGCTCTTCAAAGACTTTGCGCACGTCGAGCTACGCACGTACTTTCTAAACAAGCGGTGGCTGCCCGTGTTGGGCCCACTGCTGCCGCGCTGGCTCGAGTCGCAACTAGCTTCAAGATGGGGCTGGCATTTGTGGACCTATGCTACAAAAGGGGCTACAAAGGGCGCGGAATGAAAAATTACCTGATCACTGGCGGTGCAGGCTTCATCGGTTCACATCTCGTCGACCGGTTGCTCGCCACCGGCGTTGAACGAATCACCGTCATCGACGATTTCAACGACTTCTACGACCCCTCGATCAAGCGCGATAATATTCACGAACACTTGAAAGATCCGCGTTACACCCTGAGCGAAGTCGACATTCGCGACCGCGCCGCGCTCGAACAAACATTCAAAGCAAACAACTTCGATTGTGTGGTCCACCTCGCGGCCAGGGCTGGCGTGCGCCCCTCTCTCTCCGAGCCACAGCTTTACACGGAAACAAACATCAACGGCACGCTTAACCTGCTCGAGCTCGCGCGCAGCAGCAACATCAAGCAGTTCGTCTTTGGCTCGTCATCCTCTGTCTACGGCATCAACGCCAAAGTACCTTTCAGCGAGGACGATCCGATACGCCAGCCGATCTCACCTTACGCAGCGACCAAAGGCGCCGGCGAGCTTCTCTGCCACGCGTATTCTCATCTCTATGGTCTGCGCTGCGTATGCCTGCGGTTTTTCACCGTCTATGGGCCACGACAGCGCCCGGATCTCGCGATTCACAAATTTGCGAAACTGATCACCCAGCGCAAACCAATCCCCGTCTTTGGCGACGGCAGCACACGCCGCGATTACACCTACGTCGACGACATCATCGATGGCGTTATGGCCGCAATCGATTACGACCAGACCAACTACGAAGTGATCAACCTCGGCGAATCGCGCACGGTCGAGCTCAACGAACTGATTTCGTTGCTGGAAAAGGAACTCGACACGCACGCAATCATCGATCGCCAGCCGCCGCAGCCAGGCGACGTCCCCCAAACCTACGCCGACATTTCCAAGGCTCGAGCACTGCTCGGTTATCAGCCAAAAACGCAGATTGAAGAGGGGCTGCGCCGCTTCGTCGAGTGGTTTAGGATGAGCAGTTTGTAAAACTGTTCTACAATGCCAACTGACGAATGAAGATTCTCGACGACGAAGAAGAAGAACAGCTAAGTGAGGCCCGGCCAAGTTCGGCGACTGACACGCCCGAAGTATCGGTCTTTCTCCCAGTCTTCAACGAAGAACCGAACCTGCGCCCGCTGCACGCAAAGCTCGACGAAGCACTCAAGTCCCTCGGCTGCTCGGCGGAAATCGTTTACGTCGATGATGGTTCGACCGATGGAAGTTTGACAATCCTGCGCGAAATCGCTGAGCTCGATCCGCGCGTCCGCGTGGTCGCGCTGCGGCGAAACTACGGTCAAACAGCAGCAATGGCAGCCGGCATCGACGCCGCGAACGGCAAAGTGCTGATTCCGATGGACGCCGATCTGCAAAACGATCCGGCTGACATCACCCGTTTACTAAAAAAGCTTGACGAGGGTTACGACGTAGTCTCCGGCTGGCGCAAGAATCGGAAAGACAAGATGATCACGCGCAAGATACCTTCAATGATCGCGAACCGGTTGATCTCATGGATCGGCGGCGTGCCGCTACACGATTACGGCTGTTCGCTGAAGGCCTACCGGCGCGAATCGTTGCAGGACGTGCGCTTGTACGGCGAAATGCACCGCTTCATTCCTATCTATGCAGCCTGGGCAGGTGCTCGCGTCACGGAAATCCCGGTCGAACATCACGCCCGCACGATGGGCAAGTCGAAATACGGACTATCGCGCACGGTCAAAGTCATCTTCGACTTGATGACGATAAAGTTCATGGCTTCATATCAAACAAAACCGATCTATGTTTTTGGTTCTTTTGGCATGCTGGCGTTTGCCGTTTCAATTTTGAGCGGACTGTACGCGGTCTTTCTTAAAATCGTTCACAAGGCCGACTTTGTACAAACGCCGTTGCCGATCCTGAGCGTCGTTATGTTTGCGGTTGGAGTCCAGTTCCTGTTGATGGGACTGCTGGCAGAGATGCTCGTGCGCACCTATCACGAATCGCAAGCGAAAGCGATTTACGCGGTGCGCGAACGATTAGGTTTCAAGAACCCCACGAGTAATTAAGCATTATGTGCGGTATCACCGGTTGGGCCACTCTCGATTCTCACGCACCCCCGCCTGAGGGCGCCGAAGAACTGCTGCACGCCATGTGTGAGCGCATGGTCCATCGCGGTCCTGATTCGGAAGGACTATTTGCCAGCAACGGCGTCGCACTTGGAATGCGCCGGCTCGCGATCATCGACCTCGTTACCGGGGAACAACCGGTATTCAACGAAGACAGGAGCGTTGCCGTAGTTCTCAACGGTGAGATCTACAACTATCGCGAGCTGCGCGCGGACCTCGAACGACGCGGACACACATTTCACAGCGCATCAGACACGGAAGTGTTGCCGCACCTCTACGAAGAGTACGGCGACGCGATGACTCGCGAGCTCAACGGCATGTTCGCGTTCGCTTTGTGGGACAGTAAACGACGCCGCTTGCTTATCGCGCGCGATCGCTTCGGTGAGAAGCCACTTTACTGGGGCGTCTTCGACAACACGCTGCTGTTTGCTTCGGAACCGAAGGTCTTGTTGGCCCACCCGGCAGTGAAGCCGGCGCTCAATCTCCAGGCACTGCGACAGTATTTGTCGTTTGACTACGTCCCAGCGCCACTCTCGATCTACGAAGGCATCAACAAGCTTCCGGCCGCCCACAAACTCACGCTCGAGGACGGGCGAGTAACTGTCGAAAGATACTGGCAACTCAGTTACAAAACAGCCGATCCTCTGCCATCTGAAGACGACGCAGCCGAACACCTGCGCGAGCTGATGGCAGACGCCGTGCGTATGCGTTTGGTGTCCGACGTACCGTTAGGTGTGCTCTTGTCAGGTGGCGTTGATTCCTCGAGCGTGGCAGCGCTGGCCGTGGCTGCGTCACCGGAAGCAGTCAAAACATTTTCGATTTCATTTGCGGAAGCTTCGTTCGATGAATCGGCGTACGCGCGCGGCGTCGCGAAGTTTCTAGGCACGGACCACCACGAGGAACGTTTGAGTGCAAACCTCGCGGCGAATCTCGTCAGCGAGATTGGCGCGTGGATGGATGAACCATTTAGCGATCCCTCACTCGTACCGACTTACCTTCTTTCTCGCTTCACACGCAAACACGTGACCGTCGCTTTGGGAGGCGATGGCGGTGATGAATTGTTTGCGGGATATCCGATGTACGCCGGATTACGTTGGGCGGAGCTCTACAAACGCATGCCGCGGTTCTTGCAAACCGGAGTTATTGAGCCGATGGTCAGGCGCTTGCCGGTCAAGACGAAGAATCTGTCATTCGATTACAAGGCGCTCCGGTTCGTCACTGGCGCGAAGTACGACACGGTCGCGCGGCATCACGTTTGGTTTGGATCTTTCACGCCGGAAGAGCAGTTGCAGTTGCTGACGCGGGAAGCTTTGGCGGTGACAGACAGCGAGATCTATGCGCAAGCGCGACAGATCGCGGAAGAGTGCGACAGCGACAATCTCGTCACGCGCATGCAGAGCATTGATACGCGTCTTTATCTCGCCGAAGACATTCTGACGAAAGTCGATCGAGCGAGCATGGCGGTGTCGCTGGAAGTGCGGGCGCCGTTTCTCGATCCAAGAGTGGCGGAGTTTGCGGCGTCACTGCCGTGTCACTACAAACTCCGTGGCCATAAGACGAAGTACATTCTGAAGAAAGCGGTGCACGGATTGTTGCCGCCGTTTGTGACGCGTCGTGGTAAGAAGGGTTTTGGAGTTCCGGTAGCGGAATGGTTGAAGGTCAAGTTGCGGCCGCTCGCGAGAGATCTATTGTCACCTGAACGCGTGCGGCGCGCGGGAGTTTTCAATGCCGATTACGTAGCGCGGTTGCAGGACGAACACGAACGCGGCGTGGCGAATCATCGCAAGCTGCTCTGGACGCTGCTGATGTTCGAGTTGTGGCACGAAAGCTTTGTCGAAACACCGCGGCGCATCGAGACTTCCATCGCCAGGTAAACACACGGATTGTTTCAGACCGCTTACGACGAACTCCTCGCCTGGTGTCGCGCGCACGACTTTGCAGGACATGATCCCTTCGATGCGCTCAACAGCCGTCTCTTTCAAGCGACGCCGCTGGCCCAATCACGCAACGCGCGTTTTATCTGGACTCAACTCATCAAACGATCTCCTGTTGATGTCCGTGGGTTGACGCGTGTGCCGGTGGACCGCAATGCCAAGGGGATTGCGCTGTTTGCGCTCGCCGCGATTAGTGACTACAGGCGCCTGAGGACGCAAGAATCTGAGATTCAGGCGCGAGTTCTGCTCGATGCGTTGTTGTCGATGAAACTCAATAGCTATAGCTACAGCGGCGCGGCGTGGGGTTACAACTTTGACTGGCAGAGCCGGAATTTTTTCGCAGCGCGAGGGACGCCGACAATAGTGCCGACTGCGTTCGCGGCGCGTGCGTTAATCGAAGGAGATTTACAGGATGAGGCGCGCAGTGTCTGCGAGTTTATATTGAGAGATCTGCCGCGTGTCGTCGATAACAAAACGGAGCTCTGTTTCAGTTACGCTCCAAACAGCGACACGCGTATCTTCAACGCGAGTCTACTCGCCGCGGAAGTGCTTTCATGCGTTGGTAAGTTGACAGGCGAGGGCGAACTGCTCGAATCCGCCGAACGTGCAACACGTTACGTAGTCAACAACCAGCGGGCGGACGGCTCCTGGTTCTACGGCGCCGAGCCGAAACAAGCGTGGATCGATAGCTTCCACACCGCTTACATTCTCTTTTCACTACAGCGCATCGTCACCGCTTCGCCACGCGGTTCGGAGTTTCAACCAGCACTGGAGGGTGGCTATCAATTCTGGAAGCACAACTTCTTTCTTGCGGAGGGTTGGCCGAAATACTACCATGACGACCCTTATCCAGCGGATGCACACGCAGCAGCCAGCGCCATCGTTACTTTGCTCGAATGTCGCAAGCTCGACCACGATGCTGTGCAGCTGGCCCAGAAAGTGGCAAGCTGGACGATTCAGCACCTGCGCGACAGACGCGGGTTCTTCTATTATCAACGCCGACGTTTCTATACCGTTCGCAAGCCCTACATGCGCTGGAGCCAGGCGTGGATGCTCTATGCGCTGTCGCGTTTGCTCGAAGAGCAGCACTGACGAATGCCAATCGCCGCAGATGTAACATTGGGACACGACGTCCGTATCTTTCAGCCCGATCTGGTCAACCTTTACGGTTGCTCCATCGGACCAGAAACGAAGATCGGCGCGTTCGTTGAGATTCAGAAGAATGCGAGCATCGGCGCACGTTGCAAGATCTCTTCGCACAGTTTTGTCTGCGAAGGCGTGACGATTGAAGACGAGTGCTTCATCGGTCACGGCGTGATGTTCACGAACGACATCTATCCGATCGCAGTGAACGTTGATGGCACGCCGCAAACCGAAGCTGATTGGCAAGTGGTGAAGACGACGATCAGGAAACGAGCGAGCATCGGCAGTAACGCGACGATCATTGCCGGCATCACCGTTGGTGAAAGTGCTTTAATCGGAGCAGGCGCCGTTGTCACGAAAGACGTGCCCGACTTCGCCATTGTGGCCGGCGTGCCCGCGCGCGTCATCGGCGACGTCCGGAAAAAGAGATGATCAAAGTTGGTGTAATCGGTTACGGCTACTGGGGCCCGAACCTGGTGCGGAATTTCATGGCGGCGCCGGGCTCCGCCGTGACGAGAGTCTGCGATTTGCGCGACGAGCGCCTATCGTCGTTAGGAAAAATTTACCCGGGAATCAAGACGTGCAGCGACGCGCCCGGCTTGATCAACGATCCGGAGATCGATGCAGTAGTCATCGCCACGCCGGTTACGTCGCATTTTGATCTGGCGATGTCCGCGTTGAAAGCCGGCAAACACGTGCTGGTCGAAAAACCATTGGCGGCAAGATCGGATCAGGCGCGCAAACTGGTCGACGAAGCCGCGGCGCGAAACCTCGTTCTTCTCGTGGACCACACGTTTGTTTACACAGATGCAGTGCGCAAGATTCGCGAGTTGATCGGTTCCGGGCAACTGGGTGAGATCTATTATTACGACGCGGTACGCGTTAATCTCGGACTGTTTCAACACGACGTGAACGTAATCTGGGACCTCGCAATTCACGATCTCTCGATCATGGATTGCGTGTTGCCTGCCAAACCGGTCGCGATCTCGGCCACCGGAATCAGCCACGTGCCGGGTCAGCCGGAAAACGTAGCGTACATTACGTTGTTCTTCGCCAGCGCCCAAATTGCTCACGTGCATGTGAACTGGTTGACGCCCGTGAAAGTGCGGCACACGTTGATCGGTGGCAGTGAGAAGATGATTCTCTACGACGATCTCGAGCCAAGCGAGAAGCTCAAAGTCTACGACAAAGGCATCAACATCACACCGGGACGTGCGGAAGACGTTTACAAGATGCTGGTCAGTTACCGATCCGGTGATATGTGGGCGCCGCGACTCGACAACACCGAAGCGCTGCAAACCGAAACGCTGCACTTCATCGACTGCATCGAAAACAACAAGCAGCCGGAGACGGATGGACCAGCAGGGCTGCGCCTGGTAAACATGATCGAGGCAGCAGAAACGTCTTTGCGCGATCGCGGCAGGTTGGTTGAGATCCAATGGTGATCCAGCAATGCGTCTTTGGATCGATCTTGCAAACTCGCCTCACGTCCCATTTTTCAGAGCCTTAGCTAACCGGTTTGCCGCACAGGGGCATGAGATAGAGGTCACCGCGAGAGAGTTTGCGGAGACGATTCCACTCGCGCGCGCGGCGGGATTTGAGCCGCAGGTTGTTGGCGCACATGCCGGACGCGCCGTGTCCGCGAAGGCGGGGAGCCTGGTGAGTCGCGCGTGGGCGCTGGCCACGTGGGCGCGCGCGAGACGATTCGATCTGGCCGTCAGTCACAATTCCTATTCACAGATTGTGGCGGCCCGCATGCTGGGGCTCAGGACCATCACGTTGATGGATTACGAGTATCAACCGGCGAACCACCTCGCCTTTCGCTTTGCCTCCCGCGTAATCGTACCGGCAAGTTTTCCAGAGCAGCGTTTGCGACGTTTTGGGGCGCGGGCGCGAAAGGTGCGACGCTATCAAGGGACGAAGGAAGATGTTTACCTGGCAGGCTTTCAGGCGGACCCGTCGTTTGATGCGCAGTTGTCTGAGCTTGGTATCAAACCCGATAATGTGCTGGTCCTGATGCGCCCACCGGCACATGATGCGTTGTATCATCGGTTTCAGAATACGTTGTTTGACGAAGCGTTGACGATGCTGCGCGCAAATGAGAACGTGCAGGTGATACTGCTGCCGCGCAACGAGGCTCAGCGTGCAGCGTATGCGGATAAGGGCGTGATTATTCCCGCGGCGCCGCTACACGGAGCGAATTTGATCGCGGCGAGCGATCTGGTGATCAGCGCGGGAGGAACGATCAATCGGGAGGCGGCCGCCCTCGGTGTGCCTGCCGCGAGTATCTACGCAGGCAAGTGGGCGGCAGTCGACGAAGGACTGGTAAACGAAGGCAGGTTGCAACGGATCACGAGCACTGATGACCTGCGCCAGTTGCGAATCAAGAAGAAGGGCTCTGCAAATCCTCGCGGATCTCGCGAAGTTATCGATGAAGTTGTACGACTCATATTCGAGTGATCTTTGTGCGAGCTGAACGAACTCGACAAACACTAATCGATCCGAGCCGCGTCCGCGTTTCAGGTCGCGCGCCGAGGTGGATTGTGCCTACCGTGAAGGTCGGGCTGGTTGTTGCGGATGCCTTAGCAGCGGCGGTCTCGTTCATGCTGGCCTTTTACGCACGCGAAGGCGTTTCGGTGTTTGCCCCGGGGGGAGGTCTGGCGTGGAGCAATCGCTTTGCTCCTTATGGCGCGCTGCTGGTGTTCGTTGTAGTTATTCGCCTGCTGAGTTTTCGTTACTGCGATCTTTATCGCGTGCGCGGCGAGTTCTCGTTTGTCGATGACGCTATTCGCATCTTCAAAGCTACCGCAATCGGATCGCTGCTGATCGTTGCCGCCGCGTTTTTGTATCGCGGCGGTTTCGAGTTTCGTGCGTTCTCTTACGCGCGCGGAGTTTTTGTTGCCGACTTCTTTATAGTGCTGATCATTGTCGGTGTGGTGCGCTTCGTCATGCGTGCGGTGCAGACGTTTGTGCGCAGCCGGCAGATCAATTTGATCCCTACGCTTGTAGTCGGACGCGGCCCGGAAGCCTCATTGTTCATTCGTGAAATGCGCGAACGGCCCGCGCTCGGTTATCGCGTCATCGGCGTTGTTGAAACGACGCCAAGCGCACCCGCAGCGAGTCTCAGCTACGAAGACGTGCCAATCATCGGCACGCTCGAATCACTGCCTGACGTGATTCGCGATTCCGGCGCAAACGAGGTAATCATTGCCGACCCGCAGGTGAATGGCGACGCGCTTTTTGAAGTGATGATGCGCTGCGGCCGGCGCCGGGGCGTCGAGTTTCGCATTGCGCCCAGCCTGTTCAACTGCCTGCCACGCAAGACCGAGATTGATCAGATTGGCGTGTTGCCGATGATCCGTCTCTTTCGCGAACCGTTATCCAGCGGTGCGCGAATCTTAAAGCGCAGTTTCGATCTGATCGTCGCTGCTTTAGCCATTACGTTGTTGTTTCCGGTGTGGCTGCTGATTGCGTTACTCATAAAACTCGATTCCAAAGGTCCGGTGTTCTACACACAGGAACGCGTTGGCATGGATGGGCGGCTGTTTCTGCTCTACAAGTTTCGCACGATGAAAGCCGGCGCCGATCCCGAGCTTCATCGCGAGTACCAGCGCGCTTTTATCGCCGGACGCGCCGAAGCGAATTTAGGAAACGAGACCAAGCCGGCTTACAAGCTGCTTGCCGATCCACGCATCACGCGCATCGGAAAGGCATTGCGACGGATCAGTCTCGACGAAGTGCCACAACTTTTGAACGTCCTGTCAGGCGACATGAGCCTGGTTGGACCACGACCGCCGATTCCATACGAAGTCGAAGCCTACGAGCTGTGGCATCGAAAACGACTCGACATGAAACCGGGGCTGACAGGTTTGTGGCAGGTGTCCGGCAGAAACCGTTTGCCGTTTGAAGAAATGGTTCGACTCGACCTCTTTTACATTGAGAACTGGTCGCTACTGCTCGATCTCAAGATCATCCTGCGCACCGGATTCGTGATGCTCGGCGGCGAGGGTCACTGATTTTAGCCACAGATTTACACGGATTTCATTCACGGATTTTTAATTAAATCTGTGAATGAAATCCGTGTAAATCTGTGGCTTAACTATTATTGAGCTAGACCAGCGAGGGCGACCTCGAGTAGCAGTAGCTTTTTAATTCCTTTGTAGAGTGGTTCGATCTCGCAGTTCTCTGTGAGTGCGTGTGCGTCGCTGCACGGACCGGCGCCGGTTGAGATTGAGTTGATGCCTTGCAGGAGCGCGGCGCTGGAGTTGTTGGAACCAGCGTTTCCGATCGGAGGATCGAAACCCATCGCGCGATGCACCGCCTCCGCTATCTTCACTAGATTTGATTCGCGGTTGCCGGGCAGGACCGCCGCAGGCGACGCAGAGATCACCTCCGTCTTTACCGTCAGCCCTGCGCGCTTCGCTTCTTCGTCAAGGATCATCGCGATCTTCTTCTC
>JAICQI010000387.1 GCA_025937955.1 Pyrinomonadaceae bacterium | reverse complement strand
GTCTTAAAGGCTCGTCGAAGAAAGCCTCCACTCGTCCGTCCTTCTTTGCGATCTCCTGCATCTCGCGCAAGTCTCCACCGGCGCAAAAGGCGCGTCCGGCGCCGGTAAGGACGATCGCTCGTGCGCCGCGCTCAATTGCTTCGGCGATAGCAGCCTTAAAATCTTTGGCTACTTCCACCGTGAGCGCGTTCAACCGATCCGGCCTGTTAAGGGTCAACACACAAACCGAATCGCGCATCTCGAGTTGAATAGTGTCGTAACTCATTTAGTCGTATTTAGCCTTCTTTGAGGCGTTCTTTGCCGCAACCGCGTAAAAGAACTTACCGCGTCGTAGTTTACTACGTCTTGTTAGCGTTTATGCCCGAAGCTAGCTCTTCGCCTAACGCAGGACTGACTGCTCAGGTCCTTTGTTGCGCGCGACTCGCGCTAAAACAATCGCTGCATAAAACCGGCCTGCCGGTTGATGGCTTGAACGGCACTGAGTCGTGCTTGCCACACTGATCGCAGGTGATCTCAAATCTTTGACGCTCACCTCCTTGTCCTTTAGAGCCACCGAAGTTTGCACGTCGTGCATCGCGGCATGGCTTACATCGCTTCGGGTGAGTCAAATTACGTTCCCGATAATACTCCTGTTCCCGTTCCGTAAACATGAACGGAGTGCTGCACTCCGAACACGTTATTTCAAGGTCTGGCATACGCGGTTTCTCCACGAGAGTGAAATGAGGTTTTCACTCTCTGCTCTTCGGAGCGCTGGCGTCGCGTTTCTTTCCACCACAGTTGTGGGACGAAAGCGCTGTTTTCTCAAACGCTACGCCGTAAACCCGGCGTCCCCGACGGTTTATTGGCCTGAGTGTACTCCAGCAATACAAATTTTTCTACGTAATTTTACGGAGATCTGCGGAGAAAAGTGTGGCAGAACATCTTCAACAAACCCTTCGCTGTGGCGGGCTCGCAACACTCACGCCCGATTACGCGGCAATTTCGTCAGGCACATCGGTTGCACAACAATCTTCGAAATATGAGTCAAACTCTGAGATAAGGGCCCCGACATTTGATCAAACAGACCACTCTCGGAAGTGCCGTCGAAACTGACGGTATAGGACTCCATACTGCCGTCCCGGTTCATGTCCGGCTCGTCCCTGCGCCTCCTGATACTGGTTACGTGTTTCGTCGTACCGATCTTGGCGGTTTTGAAATACCGGCGACTGTCGAATCCGTGGCGCATTGCGGTTACGCAACCACGCTGATGCGCACCGGCGTCATGCTCTCTACCGTCGAACACCTGCTGGCGGCTCTGCGTGGTTTGAATGTCGACAACGTTTTTATCGAAGTCGACAATCTCGAAATCCCTATCATGGACGGCTCCGCGGAAAACTTCGCGGAGATCATCGAACGTGCAGGCGTTGTGCAACAGCCACTCGCGCGGCGTGCTCTGCTCATTCGCGAAAAAGTCTCATTCGAACAAGGCAATCGCCGCATCAGTGTCGAACCGGCGGACACATATCAAATCGACTGCCTCATCGACTTCTCACATCCGATGATCGGCGTGCAGAGCTTGTTTGTGGAACTGAACAACGGCGCCTTCAGCCGTGACATCGCCGCGGCGCGCACGTTTGGCTTCACCAACGAGATCGAAGCACTGAGACGCGCAAACCTCATTCGTGGCGGGTCGCTGGACAACGCCATCGTACTCACGCCTGAAGGGATGCTGAACGAAACAGGCCTGCGCTTTCGCGACGAATTCGTCCGTCACAAGGTTCTCGACATCATCGGCGACCTCGCGCTCCTGGGAATGCCCATCCTCGGCAAGGTCGTCGCCGAACGCAGCGGCCACATCATGCACGCGGGATTAATGTCAAAACTCCTGCGCGTCCGCTCCGCCTGGGACATCGTAGATATGTAAAGCGCCTCATTTGGCAACGAGCCTTCCCGTAAGTTATAGTCCCGCAAATTCGTTCAGACTGAGTTCAGACAAGGCGGATATGGAATGGGTCTGATAAGTTTGCTTCCCAAAGAAGATCAGTACTTCGATCTGTTCACACAGATGACGCTCTACATCTCTTCAGCGGCGCGAGAGCTGAAGGAGATGCTCGCCGACAAAAATCACGACTACGGCGAGTATGCACAGCGCATCAAGGGACTCGAGCATGCCTGTGACGAGCTAACCCACAACATTTCCACGCGCCTGAACAAGTCGTTCATCACGCCGTTCGATCGCGAGGACATCTACATGATGTCGAGCGCGCTCGACGATATCGTCGACCTGATCGACGACGCGGCACGTGCGATCATCATTTTCGACGTCAAAGAAATCACCGAGTACGCCAATGACTTTGCGGACGTGATTGTGCGCATGTCAGAGCAACTGAAGGAAATTGTTTCTACTCTGCAACGCCCGAAAAATGTGACTCAGCGGCTGGTGGAGATTCATCGCCTGGAGAACGAAGGCGACGACATTTATCACGCCGCCATCGCGGAGCTGTTTCACGATCCACCTGACGCGCTGACTGTTCTGAAGTGGAAAGAGGTTTACGAAAAGCTGGAAGCTGCGGTCGATCGTTGCGAGAACGTGGCTAATATTATTGAGAGTGTGATTATCAAGCATACTTAGTAACGTCTCCCATGACCGCAACTCTGGCCTTCGTCATCATCCTCGTCTTCCTGGCGCTTGTCTTCGACTACATCAACGGATTTCATGATGCGGCGAACTCGATCGCGACAGTCGTCTCAACGCGCGTGCTCTCACCCGGCCTCGCGGTAATCTGGGCCGCCTTCTTTAACTTTATTGCGTTCGCAGTCTTCGGGACGCGTGTCGCGAAGTCGATCGGCGACGGCGTTCGCATGGATCTCATCGAGGATGACCTTCGTCTTTACGTGCTGCTCGCTGCGTTGTTGGGCGCGATCATCTGGAATCTCATTACGTGGTATCTCGGGTTGCCGACGTCGAGTTCGCACGCACTGCTTGGTGGTTACGCGGGCGCGGGCATCGCTGCGCATGGCGGCGTCACTGGCTTGTTGAAAGCGGAAGTCTGGTTTCGCACCCTGAAATTTATTGTACTGTCGCCGATGATCGGGATGTTGTTGGGTTTCACGTTGATGGTGCTGGTCTACTGGATCTTTCGACGCGCTTCGGCGACGCGAGTAGACAAGCTCTTCAGACGCGGCCAGCTTTTCTCTGCAGCGGCGTTCTCGTTGGGCCATGGCGGCAACGACGCGCAGAAGACGATGGGTATCATCACGGCTGTGCTGACCGCGGGCGGCATTTGGGGCATGACGTATGGACCAGACGGTAGCTTGCCGGAGATCCCAACAACTGTGGTGCTCGCGGCTCACGCTGCTATTGCGTTAGGCACGTTGTCGGGCGGCTGGCGCATTGTGCGTACGATGGGAACACGTATCACGAAACTCAAACCCGTCGGCGGTTTCTGCGCCGAGACCGCCGCCGCGCTGACGCTCGCGTACGTCACTCTCACCGGCACTCCCGTTTCGACGACCCACACAATCACCGGCTCGATCGTCGGCGTGGGCGCCACACGACGGTTATCGGCGGTCAAGTGGGGCGTAGCCGGCCGCATCGTCTGGGCCTGGATTCTCACGATCCCCGCGGCAGCCTTCGTCGCGGCCCTTTCATTCTGGATCGTCTCCACCTTCCACAACCTGGCCAACTGAGCCACAAAAAGGCACAAAAAGCACAGAATTTGCTGAACAGCGCCTACGCGTGAGCTTGCAACTTGCCTTGTGCATAAGGCATCATAAACCCCGTTAACCCTTCTCTCGCGCATCGACGGTGATGCGCTCCGCGCACAAAATGATCAGCGCTGGACGTTTTGGATGGTTCGAGAGCAGGTTTGTTTTCACACATCGAAGCCGCTCCTAGTTGAGAGCATCCGAACCTGATCCTTCGAACGCTACCGTTCGCCGAAGCCAAATCCGATTCGCAGCTTCTTTTCATTCCTAAACAAAAGGAAAAAGGTATATCTCCATGTCAAAAAAGCTTTATGTTGGAAACCTCGCTTTCCAAACTACCAATCAAGATCTTCAGCAACTGTTTGCTCAGGCCGGAACGGTTGAGTCAGCAAGCGTGATTGAGGATCGCGACACTGGACAATCGAAAGGCTTCGCTTTCGTCGAAATGTCTACGGAAGAAGAAGCGGCTGCAGCCATTGAACAGTTCAACGGAAAGGAAGTTGGTGGTCGCGCGTTGAAAGTCAACGAAGCCCGGCCACGCGAAAATCGTAGCGGGGGTGGAGGACGTGGCTTTGGTGGTAATCGCGGTGGCGGCGGCTACGGCGGCAACCGCGGCGGCGGTGGTGGTGGCTATGGTCGCGGAGGCGGCGGCAACTCGGGACGTCGCTCTGAGCCACGCTGGTAATCATCCGCATTCTACGCAGTGTTCGATCTCCGCATGATTGTTGATCGCGGAGATCGACGCTGCCATTTTAAATTTTGGCGACGAGCTCGAACAGCCGTCGCATAGACAAAGGAATCTATGAATTTTTCTCAGTTAGGATTGGCAGACGCACAATTGCGCGTTTGCGAATCCCTCGGATACTCAAATCCCACCCCCATCCAAATTAAATGCATCCCTCTCATTCTGAGCGGCGAGGACGTGATTGGCTGTGCCGAAACCGGAACAGGCAAGACGGCCGCGTTTCTCCTTCCGATCATTAACAACCTGAGCGCACAAAAGCTTCCGGGCATTCGTGTACTCGTGCTGGCGCCTACGCGCGAACTAGCACTCCAGATCCAAAAGAACTACAGCGAACTCAATCACCTGAAAGGTAACAAGAGCGTTCTCGTTATCGGTGGCGCCAATATCCATTCGCAAATCGCCGATTTGCGTCGCAAGGCAACGATCGTGATTGCTACACCTGGCCGCTTGCTGGACCTTACCGAACGTCGCGCAATCGATCTTTCCGGTGTCGGAGTCCTTGTCCTGGATGAGGCCGATCGCATGCTGGATATGGGTTTTCTGCCGGCAATCAAAAGAATCCTCGCAATGTTGCCGGCCAAGCGGCAGACGCTGTTGTTCTCAGCCACGATGTCTTCAACCATTGAGAGCTTGGCTCGCTCAACAATGCGACAACCGAAGTTGGTTGAAGTAAACCGGCGCGGACGCGCGGCGCAGATGGTTGAGCAGACTGCCTATTCAGTTTCCCTCGAAAATAAGACCGCACTCTTGCTCGATTTGCTTGAGCGAGCGAATGAAAAAGATTCGTTGGAAAAAGTTTTGGTGTTTACGCGCACTCGACGCGGCTCCGAACGCCTGTCGCACATTCTCAAAGCCCGCAATCACAAAGTGACTCGCATTCACGCGGATCGAACTCAGCCACAACGCGAAGCAGCGTTGCGGCAATTTCGCGATGGCCATGCGCGTGTGCTCGTAGCCACAGATATCGCAGCGCGTGGATTAGACGTTGATGCAGTCTCGCACGTCATTAATTATGACGTGCCAAATGCGCCTGAAGACTACGTACACAGAGTGGGTCGCACAGGCCGAGCGGGTAAGCAAGGTAAGGCCATCACGATCGTCACGCCTGTCGACGAGTTGTCGATGAGATCAATCGAGCGATTGATCGGACAACCGGTAAAGCGCGTGGTGCCGGAAGGTTTTGGTGGTCTGCAGGTAACTGCGTCCAGCACACGCAAACCATTCGTGCCTTTCGGGCGAGCTTCCAGGAGCGCCGTGCGTTCTTTCAGACCGCAGCGCGGACGCTAATTCGCTAGTGTCGCAGTTTTGTAATTTCTCTGTACAACCGCTGTGTTCTCTCTGCCTCTGTGTTTAGATAGACGCAGAACGTTGGGTCGGGTCAGTACAGGGAGCGGTAGCGACCTGGTCAGCCATCAGAATCCAAATCCTTTGCGAATATTGCATGCCGATCACTGACCAGGTCGCTACGGCTCCCTGTACTGACCCGACCCAACGTTCTGCGTCTATCTAAACACAGAGGCAGAGAGAACACAGCGGTTGTACAGAGAAATTACAAAACTGCGACACTAGCGAATTAGCGTCCGCGCTGC
>JAICQI010000016.1 GCA_025937955.1 Pyrinomonadaceae bacterium | reverse complement strand
GAAGCCGAAGCCGCCCGCCGTCAAAGACAAGCTTGAAAAAGACAAGGCGCCCAAAGCTGGACCAGTCATCGCTCCGATCATAACGCCGAGGCCCGCCGTGGTCGTTACGTACTCGCTGCGTCGCGTGACTGCCATCTGCGGCTCCGGGGATGCCATCATCACCGTCGCCTCGTTTGGTGGGACAGTCAGACTTAAAAAGATCTAAGCCACAAAAAGGTACAAAGGCACAAAAGATAGATTTTGAAGGGATTTATCTTTTGTGCCTTTTGTGCTTTTTTGTGGCGAAACTTTATTGTCACAACCTTTCAAGGGTCGGTGTTTTGACTATAGAGCAACGCAGAAGGGCCGAGAGCGGTCGGAACTAGTTACTTCAGAACTGACGGCTCTCGGCCTTAAAACTAAAGGGGTCACGGTATGAACAGCACGGGACAGAACAACGACAAGGCAAGTTATAGAATAATCCTGCTTTTGGTGGTCGGCCTGACCGCGTTCTCGAGCGCCATGAAGGAGTTGAATCAGATTCAGCAGTTGAGTCTCGATGCCAGCCGCCTGATGGCTCAATGGTCCGGCACGATCGTTCCCGTTGATGTCCCGCAAACGCCGCAGCCACCGCTGGTAGTCAAGGCTGAGAGTTGCGAATTGAAGCAGTCGACGCCTTCTGTCGAGCTTCCCTGGCTGACACACGTTACTAAAGTGGAGACGAGTGAGATAGAAGAGACAGAAGCGCCAGTAGCCGTGAAGCGATCAAGCAGCAGGGGTGACGTCGTCAAAGTGAAGAGAGTGCGATCTCACGTAGTCGATCCAGTACAATTTGAGGTGCGAATCCCTTCCGTTCACGAAGCTGACGTTGAGACACTTGAAATAGTTGTTCCAGAGGTTCCAGTAACCTCGTTTTCGGCGGTGCCGTTCAAATTCAAGACTCGAAAAAACGGATCGTTCAGAATCAATACTCGCGATCGGGAAATGCTTTTGAAGACTTTTAATCGTAGTATTAGTGTACGCAGCGCCGGTTAATAAACCATTCTTAATAGGAACGAGAGACAATGTTAATGAAAAGCCTGATCAGTGCGGTTTTGCTGATCGTCGCTTTGGCCAGCAATGGCGCTGGACCAGTAGAGGCGAGCGGAACCGTCCAGGACCAACGGCCCGTGCCGTCGGTTCCGTCAACGATAGATACCACGGCTAACGCCGAACAACCCGGGGAGGAAGTCCGCGAAGAGTTTCATCAAACCTATCCACTATCTCCTACCGGTCGCGTCAGTCTCGAAAACCTCAACGGCGGCGTACAGATCAAAGTTTGGGATCAGGCGTCAGTACAAGTCGACGCAATCAAAAGAGCGTATCGGAGAGAGCGGCTGGCGGAAGCCAAAATCGAAATTAACGCAACTGAAGAGAACATCAGAATCAAAACCGAATATCCGGACGAGAATCAGAGTTTCTACAAGGACCATCGACGCCACGACAATCCCGCGATCGTGGACTACACGTTGACTGTGCCACGCAAGGCTGTGCTCCAGTCGATTGAATTGATAAACGGCTCGATCGACATTGATGGAGTTGAAGGCAACGTCAAAGCTTCTTCGATAAATGGCAAGGTTAACGCTAAAGGTCTTGCGGGTGAGGCCAGGTTGTCAACCATCAATGGACCACTGCAAGTCGCGTTTACTCAGCTCGATGAGTCGAAACCAATCGAGCTCGGCTCGGTCAACGGCAACGTAACTCTGATCATCCCGTCGAATGCAAACGCTTCGATTCGTGCGGGCACGGTCCATGGCGGTATCTCGACTGACTTCGGTTTGAAAGTCAAACACGGCGAGTACGTTGGGCACAGTCTCGAGGGTCAGATTGGTACCGGTGGTCCACGCATCAAGCTCGGTAACGTCAACGGCGCCATCCAAATCAATCACGCACAGGACGGTCTGCCGCTCAGCCCGGGCACGTCGCTCGAGAGCGACGCCAAAAATTCAGAGGGTGATGTAGATGTTGACGTGGATGTGACTCCGGTTGTGCGAGCGCGTGTCGATACCGTCCGCGTTGCGCGGGAAGCCCAACGTCAGGTTAATCAGGCGATGCGTGAGGCGCAGCGTGAGATCGAGCGCGCGCAACGAGAGATGGTTCGCGAACAGGCGCGGGCGCGAGTGTCCGTCAACAGACCGAGAGTTCAGGTTTAAAACAACGACCGGTTCACGGCTAAGGAATCAAAAACGTTTGCGGTGAGTGGATCGCCGCGAGTAACGCTCAATACCTTCGACGGCCACGTGACCATTCATGGCTGGGACAAGCCGGAAGTCACTTATCACGCCACGAAGGGTTCCCACGACGAAAACAGTCTCAAGGAGATCACGATTCAGGCCCAGCAAACCGGAAGCGCGATCACTATCACAGCTAACAACAACGACCAGCAATACGGCAGCGTAAACTTCGACGTCTACGTGCCCAGGCAAACAAGTCTGCACGTTTCATCCGGTGATGGCGCGCTGAATCTCGATGGAGTCACAGGGCAGATCACGCTTCGTTCGGGCGATGGTCCAATCGAAGTCGCGAATGGCGGCGGGCAGCTTCAGGTAAACACGGGCGACGGCGTGATCCGCGTTATCAAGTTTGAAGGTCAGGTCGATGCCCGCACCGGCGATGGCGAAATCGCTTTGGATGGCAACTTCAACTCGCTTGCAGCACGAACCGGTGACGGCCAAATTTCGCTGACCGTGCCGGCTGGTTCCAGCTTCACAATCGAAACCAACTCCCCCGACGAAATCAGCAACGAGGGATTTAACGTTGCTGAGGACATAACTCCTTCTCCGCGACTCAAACGCTGGCGCATCGGCAATGGCGGAAAGGTTTTCATTCTTAAAACTGGCGACGGCAAAATTCTCCTGCGCCCCCGGCAGTAACTTAGCCACAGATTTCACGGATAAACACAGATAGACCTGCGTCTATCAGTGAAGATCTGTGGCCAGATTAGGTTTGATGAAACTCTCTCTAAGTATTCTGTTCATTCTTGCCATTGCTCTTTGCGTAAATGCCCAGACGGTCGCAACGACCGAAACGGCAAAAGGTGCCTTCGTCCTTCCAACTGAGAAGTCGAGTCCCGTTACCATCCCAAAGTTTGATAAACCGCCAGTCATCGACGGCAAGCTCGACGAAGAAGTTTGGCAAAAGGCGGTCGTGCTGAAAGACTTCTATCAAATTCAGCCCGGCGACAACACTCCACCTTCAAAACCGACCGCAGTTCTCCTGGGCTACGACCCGCAGTTTCTCTACATCGCGTTCAAAGCCACCGACGAGCCGGATAAAATACGCGCCACCATCGCCAAGCGCGACAACATCTGGCAGGACGACTACGTCGGTGTCATGCTCGACACTTTCAACGACAAGCGCAAGGCGTTTGAAGTTTTCTTTAACCCACACGGAATTCAGGGCGATGGGATCCTCACCGAAGGACGCGGCGAGGACATGAGCGTCGATCTGTTGATGGAGTCCAAAGGCATCGTTCACGAGACCGGCTTCGACGTCGAGATTGCGATTCCTTTCAAGTCACTGCGCTTCGAAGCCGGCAAAGGAAAACTCTGGGGCGCGCACTTCTTCCGCCGCATCCAGCGTTTCGAAAGGGAAATGGATTCGTGGATGCCGTTCTCGCGCAGCATCGACAGCCAACTGAGCCAGGCCGGACACCTGACCGGTCTCGAGGATCTTTCGGTCGAACGTACCATCGAGCTGATTCCCAGTGTGACTGTTTCTCAGAACAGCCGTTTTGTTGGCAACTTTGGAGTGCTTGATCCCAAGACCGATCCGGGTCGCATCGTGAACGAGCCTGTCGGACTCGATCTGGGCTTGACAGCGAAATTCATCCCGAGCTCGGCAGTCACGATCGATTTGGCTGTCAATCCCGATTTTGCTCAAGTCGAAGCAGATCAACTGGTAGTGACGGCCAACCAGCGTTTCCCGATCTTCTTCCCCGAGAAGCGGCCATTCTTCCTTGAAGGCATCGACATTTTTCAGACGCCAATCACTGCTGTACACACGCGCTCCATAGTCGATCCGGACTTCGCGGTGAAGACGACCGGAAAGTTGGGACGCAATACGTTTGGATTGATGGTCGCCAGCGATAATGGACCAGGAAATCTCAGCGCCGACGATCGTGGCAACTTGAACGGTTGTCTCGAGAAGCGCTTTCTCGATCCGAAGACCCTTTGCAACAACGAACGTATTCTTGACAAGAACGCTTACATCGGCGTGCTGCGCCTGAAACGCGACGTTGGCAAGGAAAACTCGATCGGCATGGTCGTGACGAGTTACAACTTCATCGAGAAACACAATCAAGTGTTGGGAATCGATGGCCGTTTTCGTCTCGACAAGCAAACGACCCTGACCTTCCAGACCCTTGGGACAACTTCGCGCAACTTCTTTTTCGATCCGAATGATGGCGAGACTCGTTACCGCACCGGCAACGGTTTCGGTTATGCAACGAGCTACAACGTTTCCGGTCGCAACTGGGGTTGGGAGCTTTACGGCGAAGGGTTTACGCAGGACTATCGTGCTGACGTCGGTTTCGTGCAGCGCACAAATTCAAACTTTAATTACGGCTTCCTTCGTTACAACTCCGATCCCAATACCAAAAAGAAGATCATCTCGTTTCACTGGCACTCAATGGTCCACATCGATTACGACTGGCAGGGACGAATGTACACGTGGGAAAACGAGAACCTCGTCGAGTTGCAGTTGCCGCGCAATAGTTGGGTGGGCGTTTGGTGGGAACCCGGTTACGAGCGTCTGTTCGATCACGAGTTTGGACCAACACGCGAAGCTAAGCCGTGTAATCCGTTTGCAGTCGAGAACAAGTGCACCTTCTACGGTGAGAACAACGAGCGCGCCTCGGACAAACAGCACCTCTCGTTTTATGCAGGTTCGAACTACAGCAAGAAGATTCAGATCAACGGCCAGGTAACACAACGCTGGGGCCACTTTGATTTGGACTTCGGCAACGGCGACAAGTATCCGCGCGTCAGTCCGGCGGCGTTGCTATTAGGAGACAAAGCACCGCTCGATCCGGGTCGCGGCAGCCTGCTTCAGTTCAACGGCAACGTCACCTATCAACCAACCAACGAACTACGCGCGCAATTCAGCATCAATAGCCAACGCCTGCGACGCTACGACACCGATCGCATCGCATACAACATCCAGATCATGACACTGCGCGGTACTTACCAGTTCACCAAAGCCACCTTTGCGCGGCTGATTCTCGATTACAACACCCTCAACTCACGCTTGCGATCGCAGGCGTTGTTTGGGTGGACGCCGAGCCCCGGCACAGCGTTCTACGCCGGTTACAACGACGATCTGAACTACGACACCCTTCATCCGTTCACACGTAATGTCGTCCCCGGTTTCCGCCGCAACGCACGGACATTTTTCATCAAGATGTCGTACCTGATACGCAAAGGTTTCTAGCCCTAAAAACTTACAATTGCTTTACGTAACTTTACATAACTTTACCTAAATCACTGTGGCTTTTCGGGACTCGCAAAGGCCCGCATGATAAACTGCAAAGGATGTTTCAGACCCGGATACCTTTGCTAGGGGTGTCGCTCTTGCTGGCGGCGCTTTTTTTGACTTCGTGCAAGAGTGATTACCAGGCTTCGACCAGGCAAGAGCGTGGCGGAGATAGCCGGCCCGCTCGCCAGGTCAAAACCGCGGTCGTTTCCGAAACCCCGTTTGGCGAGACCGTTACTGCCAACGGCACCCTCGCCGCTTACGATCAAACAACTGTTAGTGTGAAGGTCCCCGGGCGCGTGCGGATGATCAACGTCGACCTCGGCAGCGTAGTGTCGCGCGGTCAGGTGATCGCGCTGGTTGACTCGGAAGATTACCGGTTGCGAGTGCAACAAGCTGAGGCTTCGTTGGCACAGGCTCGAGCGCGACTTGGGCTGGCGCCTGATGGAACGGACGACCGCGTCGATCCGGAGCAGACTGCGACAGTGCGGCAGGCGCGCGCGGTGCTCGATGAAGCTCGCCACAACCGCGATCGCGCGGCGCGCCTGGTAGAGCAGGGAGTCATAGCCAAAGCCGAATTCGAAACGGCGACTGCAACGTTCAAAGTCGCGGAGGGAAGATATCAGGACGCGTACGAAGAGATTCGAAATCGTCAGGGAATTCTGGCGCAGCGCCGATCGGAGTTAGCGCTGGCGCGACAACAATTGAAAGACACGGCAGTGGTTGCTCCGCTCGATGGTATTGTTCAGGAAAAGCTCACCAGCATAGGTGAGTTTCTGGCCGCCGGCGCGCCGGTCGTCAATATTGTGCGAATGGATCCGTTGAGATTGCGTGCTGAGATACCGGAGCGCGAATCGCAAACCGTGCGCACGGGTCAGGATGTTCGCGTAAACGTTGAAGGTGATCCGAATGTCTATGTCGGCAAGATCATGCGGCTCAGTCCGGTGATAGCCGAGCAGAACCGCATGCTGGTGGTTGAAGCTGACGTACGAAATAATGGAAAGCTGCGGCCCGGTTCATTTGCACACGCCGAGATCGTGACCAACGATGCGAAGATGGCGGTAACGGTTCCGAACAATGCGATCGTTACGTTTGCAGGTATTGAGAAGGTGATCGTGGTCCAGAACGGGAAGGCATTCGAAAAACCGATCACGACCGGCCGGCGGAGCACCGACTTCACGGAAATCGTGGCGGGAATCAGCGTCGGTGAAAAAGTGATCGTCGATCCGGGCAACCTGCAATCGGGGCAGGCTGTCGAAGTGGTTGATTAACTAGAATACGTCGAATAGGTCCGGTAGGGACCTATATTTTTAATGCAAAAACTTGCCGAAATTTGTATTCGCCGTCCTGTTTTCGCGACGATGATCGTGTTGTCGCTGGTTGTGGTGGGGGCGGCGGGTTTCTTTAGGCTCGGCGTAGATCGTTTTCCCGCCGTCGATCTTCCTACCGTCTCGGTTCGTGTTGGTTTGCCGGGCGCTGCACCTGAGGAAGTTGAATCGCTAGTTACACAGCCGGTCGAAGAAGTAATCAACACCGTCGATGGCATCAGTGAGTTGCGCTCTATTTCGGGTCAGGGCTCATCGATTGTGATCGCCACCTTTAATCTCGATCGCGACCTGGAATCTGCCGCACAGGACGTTCGCGATCGCGTCAGCACGCTGGGCAGAAGACTTCCCGAAGACGCCACGCCGCCGGTCGTCCAGAAATTTGATAACGACAGCACGCCCGTTCTCACGATTGCGCTCACTGCGGATCGTTCCATTCGAGAGCTCACCGAACTTGGCGACAAGATCGCACGTCCACAACTTGAGCGCGTTGGCGGCGTCGGTGAAGTGCGCGTGGTCGGCGGGTTGGATCGCGCCATCAACGTTTGGATCGATGCGGATCGACTAGCTGCTTACCAGATCTCGATCTCGCAAATCAGACAAGCTCTCGAACGACAGAACACAGACGTGCCCGGTGGAAATGTAAACACCGGTAAAGAAGAGCTCACGCTGCGCACGATGGGAAGGTTTACCGAACCGCGGCAGTTTGACGATCTCGTCATTGCCAACGTGAACGGCGCTCCTATCAAGCTGCGCGATGTCGGCCGCGTCGAAGATGGAACAAAAGAGCAACGATCGTTTTCACGTCTCAACGGCGTGCCGACAGTCACGCTCGACATTCGCCGCCAGTCAGGCGCCAACACGGTCGAGGTGATCAAAGGTCTAAAGGACGCATTGCCACGCGTCGCGTCGCAGCTTCCGGAAGACGTCAAGGTCGAAGTGATTCGCGATCAGTCGCGTTATATCGAGGCCGCGCTTCACGAAATTCAGACGCACCTCATTCTCGGCAGTATTCTCGCGAGCCTCGTGGTGTTGATATTCATGCGCTCGTGGCGCTCGACCTTGATCGCCGCGGTCGCGATTCCGTGCTCCGTCATCTCCACTTTCGGAATGATGCGCGCGCTCGACTTCACGCTCAACAGCGTGACAATGCTCGCTCTCGTGCTAATGGTCGGCGTGGTTATCGACGACGCGATCGTGGTGCTCGAAAACATCTTCCGCTTCATTGAAGAAAAGAGAATCGAAGCAAAAGAAGCGGCGCGCGAGGCGACCAAAGATATCGGACTGGCCGTTTTAGCTACCACTCTCTCGCTCGTCGTGATCTTTTTGCCGGTCTCGTTCATGTCGTCCATTTCCGGACGTTTCCTTTATCAATTTGGCATTACTGCCGCAGTCGCCATCATGGTCAGCTTGCTGGTCTCCTTCACGCTGACGCCGATGATGAGCTCGCGACTGATTCGCGTGAGTGACGCGAAGGGTGGACACGACGCTCCCGCATCGAGACGCGGGTTCTATCGTTGGATCGACGCAGGATACACGTGGATGCTGAGTTTTGCGATGCGACATCGTGTCGCGGTCGCGGTGCTCGCTTTTGCTATCGTGCTGACCAGCATTCCGCTCTATCGCGCTGTCAAGCAGGAGTTCATACCGACCAACGTCGACGAAGCGGAGTTTGAAATCAGTGTCAATGGACCAGAGGGCACCAACCTTGCGGTGATGAACGAGACGATTACCGCGATGGAGAAAGACATCCTCGAGACCCCGGGTGTCAGGCTCGTGCTTTCATCAGCTGGCGGTGGATTTCTTGGCGGCGTCAACCAGGGCGACGCGTACGTCCGCATCGCGCCGCACGAAGAACGAACGCTGTCGTTCTCGAAGTTCTGGACGGAGTTGAAAAAAGGCAATCCGCTAAACGCGTTCAGAGGTAACTACACCCAACAGGATGTGATGGTAGAGATACGGCGGCGATTACGGAAGTACGCGCCGATGCGTATCGGTGTGCGCAACGCCCGGTCGTTCAATTTCGGCACGGGCGGCCGTAGCGATATCGACTTCGTTTTCCGTGGGCCGGACATCGTAGCGCTTGCGGGATATGCAGACGAACTGGTCGAGCGCTCTGAGAAGCTTGGCGGTATCGTCGATGCTGATACCACTCTGAAACTTAACAAGCCGGAACTGCGCGTCGTGATCGATCGCGAGCGGGCGGCGGACCTCGGTGTTGATACTTCCGACATCGCCACCAGCTTGCGATTGATGGTTGGCGGTGAAGAAGAAGCATCTCGCTTCCGAGACGAATCGATCAATGAAGATTACGACGTGCAGCTACGTCTCACTGAAGCAGATCGACGCGACGTCGGCACGATTGGTCGCTTGTATGTTCCTTCATCGCGTGGTGGACTGGTGCGTCTCGATAACCTGGTGAAGATCAGGCGCGACACGAGCCCGTCGCGAATTGACCGTCTCGATCGCGAGCGGCAGGTGTCGGTGCGCGCTTCGGTGGCGCCTGGTTATGCGCTTGCCGATCGAATCGAAGCGATGCGTGGAACTGTGCGTGAGATGAATCTGCCGACTGCTTACACGACCACGGTATCTGGTCGCGCACGGGAGCTCGAGCGAACGTTTACGGAGTTCATCTGGGCGTTCATTCTGTCGATCATTTTCATGTACATGATCCTCGCGTCGCAATTTGAGAGCGTCGTGCACCCGGTGACGATTTTGTTGAGCTTGCCGCTTTCAGTGCCGTTCGCGTTGCTGGCGCTGTGGGGCACGGGTGACACGTTGAACCTGTATTCGGCGTTGGGAGTGCTCGTCTTGTTTGGGGTGGTAAAGAAGAACGCGATCTTGCAGATCGATCACATGAACAACCTGCGCGCGAAGGGAATGGAGCGGCACGAAGCGATCATGCAGGGCAATCGCGACCGGCTGCGTCCAATTCTGATGACAACGCTCGCGTTGGTTGCGGGTATGTTGCCGCTCGCGCTTGGTTCAGGTCCGGGTGCTGAAGAGCGACGTTCGATCGCGATCGTCGTGATCGGTGGGCAGACCTTGTCGCTGCTACTCACCTTGATCGCGACGCCGGTTGTTTATTCACTGCTCGACGATCTGAAGGCAACTTCGCGCTGGCGCCGTTTCGCGGGGAGCGCCGCGGGTGTCACGCACGGAATTATTGAAAGATTCAAACCGCGTCGTCGTAAGCCCGCTCGTGAAGAAGAAGCAGGCGCTGGTGGAGACTAATCTCTATAGTTGGCCCCCATTCGATCGAGCTTTCGCAGCAATCCGGGCCAGACCAGGCGCCCGCCTCCACCTTGCGTAACCACAGCCTCCTGCGCGGGAATCTGCGCGAAGATCTGCTCCGGAATCGGCACCAGTTTTCCTCCACCTGACTGCGCCAGGATCTGAATCCTGCAGGCGCGCTCCAGGAGAAACATCGACAGAAACGCGTCGGCCACAGTTCGTCCAACCGTCAGCAAGCCGTGATTCCGCAGAATAAGAAAGATCTTATTGCCAAGATCTGCCACCAGCCTTGGTTTCTCCTCGTCATTCAACGCGAGCCCTTCGTAATCGTGATAACCGAGCGACGCCAGCACAAAGAGCGACTGCTGTGAAATCGGCAACAAGCCGTGCTCCTGTGCTGAGACGGCAATGCCATACTCCGTGTGAAGGTGCATCACGCAAAGCGCATCCTCGCGTGCTGCATGCACCGCGCTATGAATCGTGAAACCGGCCGGATTGATCTTGTACTCCGAGTCCATCACGATCCTTCCATTCAGATCAACCTTTACGAGACTCGAAGCAGTGATCTCCTCAAACATCATTCCATATGGATTGATCAGGAAGTGATGTTCCAGCCCAGGCACGCGCGCTGAGATGTGCGTAAACACCAGATCATCCCAACCATAATCCGCTACCAGCCGGTACGCCGCAGCCAGATCCACCCTCACTTGCCACTCTTCCTGCGAAACCAGATCTCTAAGGCTCATTGAGAATCGTCTCCCAACCAGAATTATCAACGCGCATTCGTTTCACCAGCTCGTCTCGTAGCTCGCGCAACCTGGTGCTCAACTGCCGCGGATAGTTCTCGATATCACTAAAGCGACGCCGCTGTTCCTCGACAAACACCTTTTGCTTCTCGATCGACGGAATCGCTGAGTGTTGCCCGTTCTCCCAGAATGGCACCAGCAAACGCTCAACTTTGATGGCCCCGGGAATCTCGACATCTTCACTGTCGAGACCGATCACGTCGCCGACGTACATTCCCCTCGCATCGCTGCCGCGAAACAACTGAAGCCGTCCGGGAAGCGTGATCTTTTCTTCCGAGTTCGACGCCTTCAAGGTCGGCCGGCCCTTCATCACACACTGCTTGAAGATCACTCCCGCAACAGCTTTCACTTCACTCGACAGTTTCGTCCCGATACCAAAACCATTAACCTCGGGAAACTGCTTCACGATGTCTCTCACTCGATCGACAGTCAGATCGCCCGTGAGATTAGCGCGCAGTCCGGGCAGTCCATTCGCCGTAAAGAACCGCAGGCACCACTGTCCGAGCTCCGCCAGATTTCCCGAATCGACTCGAAAACCTTTGAACGCCCGGCGGCGTGTTTCGTTTGACGTGGCGGCCATCGCCGCGTGCACCGCGCCCATGTGAACGTCGATCGTGTCGAGTAAAAGTGTCGTGCCGTTCGGATTAGCGTCGAGCCAGCGCTCGAAAGCAACCTGCTCGAAGTGTTTAGGCTTTCCGGTGCGCGGCTCGATCTCCGGATTGTCCATGTACTCGATGTAGGCCTGTTGCCAGTAATGAGCTATGGTGCCGACAGCGGGAATGTCGAGCCGGAACGCGGCTTCGAGGTTCGAAGTGTCGTTGAAGCCGCCGATGAACGCGTAAACAGCGATGTCCACAGCGCGCTCGATGTCGCCGTTGCGACGCAGAGAGAAGTCTGAGAGCCAGCGCTCGTCACCGGCAGCCATGCGAAACTGCATCGCCGTGCTCGCGGTGGACATCGGCAGATCGAACGCATGCTCAAACTTGATCTCCTGCGCTTGTGTCAGACCAAACGCTCCGGTGATGTCCGCGAACGGCTCCTGCGCGAAGATGATCGTCGCCGGTCGCACCGTGCGAATCTTGCCGACGAACTGAATGTCTTCGATCGATTTAGCGAAGAGCTCGAGACCGCCGCGATCCTGTTCGAGAAAACGAAGGCGTGGGCGATCGATCTGACTGTCGACGAGCAAACGCACGAGACGTTCGTGACCGAGACACGGAGCGAACGGCAGTTTGCGTTGGGTTACGTAAAAAGTGGCTTCGGCATCGCTGAGTCGTTGATCGTGGAGGCGGGTGACGTCCTTAAACGACGCATCGCCCATCGCGGCGTGGTAGCGATCGATGTTGAGAGTTCCCATTCGTTAATGTGGGGAAACGATCTCAGCTCCCGCGGCTCGCATTTCATCGATCGCGCGATCGCCGTCCCCCGGTTGAAGTTCGACTGCTCGCATCGCGTCCTCTAATGCTTTGACTTTGAATCCATGCTTCAGGGCGTCGAGAACTGTGTGCTTGACGCAATAGTCAGTCGCCAGACCGCCGACGACTACTTCTTCCACGCCTTGCTGGTGAAGTTGCGAGGCGAGATCAGTATGGTCAAACGCAGAGTAGCCGTCTGTATCACCTTCACCTTTAGAAATGACGGTGATGCGTGGATCGTCACGCAAGGCAGGATGAAACTCAGCGCCTTTGGTGTTCTGTATACAGTGTTCCGGCCATGAGCCACCGTAAGCGGCGAAGTGTTTCGTTTTGGGAATATGCCAGTCGCGACTCTTGTACACCGGCGCGCCACGCTCGAGAAAGTGATCGATCTGCCGGTTGAGAGGCTCGATAACCTCGTCGGCTTGCGGAACCGCAAGTGTGCCGCCCGGGCAAAAGTCATTTTGCACGTCCACAACGATGAGGGCCTGTTTCGGATTGCTCATACCGGATTAATGTTACACTGCTTGCACCGAGTCTAAAAGCAGGTAAAGCCAATTATGAACCCTGAGATTTTTCAGGTCGGCCCACTAGCGGACCGAGTCAACAGCGCCATGGAAGCCGCTGTCGTGGACGAAGTCGCGCGACGCATCTGGAGTAAAGATCCGTCGCTTTGGAAGTCAGACGAAAACAACGCCAAGAACATCAAAAACTCGCTCGGTTGGTTAACCGTTGCAGACGAGATGCTTGGCGTGGCGGATGAGTTGGTTGAGTTTGCCGAAACGATTCGCGCGCGTGGTTTTCAGCACGTGATGGTCTGCGGGATGGGCGGCTCGTCGCTTTGCCCGGAAGTGCTGGCGCGAACGTTTGGTCGACAGCAGGGATTTCCCGAATTGCTGGTGCTTGATTCAACCGATCCGGACGTTATCGCGGCGTTTGCGGAACGGATCGATATCGAGCGTTGTCTCTTCGTCATTGCTTCAAAATCCGGCAGCACTACCGAACCCAACGTCTTTTACAAGTTCTGGTACGACCAACTCAGCCGGTGCAGTGAAAACCCAGGCGACAACTTCATCGCCATCACTGATCCGGGCTCGCCTCTTGTCGAGACTGCCGCCGAGCTCAAGTTTCAACGGACGTTTCTCAATCAATCCGATATCGGCGGGCGCTACTCCGCGCTTTCATATTTTGGGATGGTGCCGGCTGCGCTGATGGGACTCGACGTGCGCCGGTTTCTCGATCGGGCGATGCAGGTTGCGCAGCCGGACGTTTCGGAAGAAAGCGCGCTGCCTTTGGGAGTCGTCATGGGTGAATGCGCCAACGCCGGGCGCGACAAACTCACGCTCGTGATCGATCCCTCGCTCGAGACGTTGGGACTGTGGATCGAACAACTTGTCGCGGAGAGTACTGGTAAAGAAGGTAAAGGAATACTGCCCGTGAACGGTGAACTGCTTGGCAGTCCCGAAGTGTACGGCAACGATCGCTTGTTCGTGTCGATTTCATTGGGGGCTGTTTCGAAGGAGACGAAAGATAAGCTCGATGCGTTGGCTGAAGCGGGCCATCCGGTGGTTCATCGTGAACTGGCGAGCGTTTATCGTCTGGGCGCTGAGTTTTTTGAATGGGAGTTTGCGACCGCGTGTGCCGGTTGGCGACTTGGAATCAATCCGTTCGATCAACCCAACGTTCAGGAAGCTAAAGATGCTACGAAGGAGCTGCTGGAGTCGTTCTTGAGGCGTGGTCGTTTAGATGAGCGCGATGAGAGCGCTGCTGATGAAGTCTTTACTATCAAGCCCGGCGACTACATTGCGTTTTTGAATTTCATCGAAGAGACGCCTGAGACCGATCGGAAGTTTCAGGAGCTCCGAACCCAGCTGCGTGATACGACAAAGTGTGCGGTGACTGTCGGCTATGGGCCGCGCTTTCTACATTCAACGGGACAGCTTCATAAGGGTGGACCGGACACAGGCGTGTTTTTTCAAATCATCGCCGACGACGAGGCTGACTTTCCGATTCCTGGTGAAGACTACACGTTCAGTATTCTCAAACAAGCCCAAGCCCTCGGCGACTTCCGCGCCTTAGCAAAACGCGGCCGCCGCGTGATCGGCGTCGAGATCAGCAGCAATTCTCTCGACACGCTGGAGCAAGTTGTAGGGGCGGCACTCCGTGGCCGCCCGTCGTAGCCCATAGTCGCGAAACGGGCTGCCACGGAGTGCCTGCCCCTACAAAACGTCAACCTGACCGCGCGGAAGTCATACAACTCCAGCCGCCGCCGCACAAATGTCATACGCCCTCTGGAAACTTCGCAATAATCGTTCTTTTATAATTCCCAAAGACATCCCCCAGACAAACGTTTTTTTGCTTGAGGCATACGAGTTGCCGCTCGGAAGTGATTACTCGCTTCCGTGGACCCTGCCAGTTTTGGAGGAGGAACCGTCGCCGTGAAGTTCATCGAGAAGTTTTTCAAGAACGAACTAGCCATCGATCTGGGCACTGTCAACACACTCATTTATCAACCTGACAGAGGCATACTCCTGAACGAACCTTCAGTGGTAGCGATCGATCGCTACAACGGCGAGGTGGTGTCTGTAGGTCACAAAGCCTTGAAACTTCTCGGTCGCGAGCCGCGCAGCCTTGAAGTCCACCGGCCGATCCGCAGCGGCACGATTTTCAATTTCGAAGTGGCCCAAAAGATGTTGCGCACGTTCATCGATAAAGTGAACGCCCAGTATCGCTGGGGGCATTTCGTCGTTGGCATTCCTGGCTCTGCGACTGCAGTCGAACAACGTTCAGTACGCGATGCAGCACGCGATGCTGGAGGCCGTCGCATCGATCTTGTTGACGAAGGATTGGCGGCGGGACTCGGCGCCGGACTTTCTTTTGACGATGAACGAGCGCATCTCGTAGTCGACATCGGTGGCGGCACGACCAACATCGCAATCGTCGCTTCGGGTGGAGTCGTCAATTCGATGAGTTTGAAATCAGCAGGAAACGCGATGGACGAAAGTATTCGTGACTTCGTGCGTTCAAACTATTGCCTCCAGATCGGCGAGTACACTGCAGAGGCATTGAAGAGAGAATTAGGCGCGCTGAGTGACGAAGACATACCGGCTGACGAACGCAAACTACAACTCGTCGGTAAACAGTTGAGCGATGGTTCTGCCTGTGCGGTGCAGATCACTGCGGAAGAAGTGCGCGAGGCACTGGAGCCAACGATAAACGAGATCGTGACCGGCATCAGAAGAGTCATGGAAGAAGCACAACCCGAAGCGGTTGCTGACATCTATTATTCTGGAATGATTCTCACCGGTGGTGGTTCGCTGCTGAAAGGACTGAAGAGCCGCTTGCAGTCGGAACTGAAACTGCGGGCCACGATGCCGGATGATCCGATCAGCACCGTCGTCAGAGGCGCCGGCATATTGCTCGACCATCCGGAGCAGTTGTCCCGGTGCGCGATTCCGACGAACCTTCCAGTTTGGCAAGAAGCCGAGGAACTCGTCGTCAGCTGGTAACACGGATAAACACGGATTCTCGAACCGCATCTACACGGTTAGCAGTTAACGTATCCGAGTGCCCAGAAAACGATAATAAAGATCAAAATGGTGGAGATACATCCGCCACCAAACTTCCATGCTGCTGCGCCTGCTAGTATTCCTCTGAGTGGTCCTTCCATTTACATCCTCCGTGGGTGATATCAAGACACAATTTCAAACTTCATGAAGCCTTCGGCAAGATCAGTGCCAATCCGTAATCAGATCCGTGGTTATCCGCGGCCGCGCTTGAGGAATTTGAGCAATGCCTGCTCGGCCTTGTGCAAGCCATGACCGCGATACGTAATCAGCTTTTCAAGACTGGAGGCATGGTTACCAATCACCTGTCCTTTTTCGAAAGCACTGATAATTTCCGGACAAACGTAAGAGCCTCGACAAACAGCCGGCGTGTTCCCAAGCACCCCGGCCGTCTCTTTGATCGCCGCCACGATGCGTTTGTTTTTTGCAGTCTTCTGCACCGGGATCTCGCTTCCATCGCGCGCGAGGGCACACGCGCAAACGAGCGTTCCGGCCCAGGTGCGGAAGTCTTTGGCGCTGAAGTGACTGCCCATCACTTCCTTGATGTACTGATTAATGTGCCGGGTAGTTACTTTCACCGGTTTGCCGTCTCCATTTACATACTTGAAGACGTTGAAACCCGGCAGTTTTATCGACGCGCGAATCACCCGAGCCACTTGTCGATCGCGCAACTGTCGCTGCTGTCGCACGCCTGACTTTCCGGGAAAATCAAACTCAATCAGATCGCCTTTGACTGTTACGTGTTTGCGTCGCAGCGTCGCGATGCCATAACTGCCATGTTCGCTAGCGTAAACCTCGCTGCCGGGTCGCATATAACACGTCGATAAAACTCGCAGGATAGACGCGAGCACACGTTCGCGTGTCAAGCCTTGTTGCCGCAGATGACCGTTTACTGTCGCGCGCATTTTGGGAATGGCTTGCGCAAATTTTGTTAGCCGCTTGAACTTGCGAAGTTCCTGAGCACGCGTGTGGTTTGCGTGGTAGAGATACTGCCAACGCCCCGCCGTATCTTTCCCAATCGCCTGGACTCTTCCCGTCGCGGCGGGGTTGATGAAGACGTCAGTCCACGCCGGCGGGATTTTCAGTTCGTCAATTCGTTTTTGATCTTCACTCGTGACCCGGCCGCTCGCCGGTTTGTAGCGAAATCCTCGTTTGGGAGAGCCCAGCCGGCGTATGCCGATATTTTGCAACCGTTCGATCTTTGTCATAGCAATCAATCTGGGTTCCGAACCCGGAACGAAATTTGTCTGTGCATTGGCTGTACCGGAGAGTTTGGGTCAGTCAGGAAGGTTACATTGAGTAAACGTATCGCTCCTCAAAACGAGAGTAACGTGAAGCTACCGCCTGCATACAAGGTCAACTGTTCGTGGTGTGGCGCGTTGATAAGATCAACGAATGTGGAGTTGCCCGAACAGATGTGTTTGATCTGCCATGCGCGAATGCTCAACGACTACTTTCAAAGAGTAAGAAAGAAAGCCACGGATTTACACCGATAGCACGGATAAGAAGAAATCCGTGATCATCCGTGTAATCCGTGGCTACTAATATTATTTCCGTTTCTGATCTCCGCGATCACCTTGTCCCGACGGAACTTTGGTCTTCGCTTGTTGTTTCCGGTCCTGTGCGAGTGAACGTCCTACGTCTGCGACTTCGTCGAATCGCCCCTTCTCATCACGCCTTACGAAGCGTTTGTCTGTACCGGTATCAATTAACTCACGATGACTTTTCGATGCCTTTTTCGCCATCTGCTTCCTCCCTTGAAGTGTAGGTTTCCTGTACAGCAGAACCCCGTGAATGTTTAGTTCCGGGGCACCGGGAACCCTAAATGTAACCAATACAAACATTGCGCAAGCACGATGCCAGCGGATCGTGATTTGCAGAATTCCCGGTCGCGAAACAAGGAGGGGATCAAAATGCCTAGAGGAGACAAATCGAAATATACGGACAAACAGAAGCGTCAGGCCGAACACATCGAGGAAGGTTACGAAGATAGAGGCGTTTCGAAGAAGGAAGCCGAGAGACGTGCGTGGGCCACTGTGAACAAGGAGTCAGGTGGCGGCAAGAAGAGCGGCAGTGGTCGCGGCAAGAAGAGCAACAAGAGCTCGTCGCGCAAGGGCGGAAAGAAAGCCGGGAGAAAGAAGTAAATGGCGAGTAGGAACGGAACGAAGAAGAAAACGGCGACGAAGAGTCGTCGCACTTCCGGTAAGCCACCCGAAGGGAAACTAGAGCAGCCGAAGTCGCCGATGCCGCCACAGCATCAGCCCAAGCCCGGCGTCGAAGCAAAACTAAAACCCCGGCCGCGTTACGAAGCGCCTTACTACAACGGCGCCGGAAAACTGAAAGAAAAAGTAGCGCTCATCACTGGTGGCGATTCCGGTATCGGACGCGCAGTGGCAGTGCTCTTTGCGCGCGAGGGCGCGGATGTCGCTTTCACTTTTCTGAAGGAAGAGAAGCGCGACGCGGAAGAGACCAAACGCGCTGTCGAAGCGGAAGGCCAGCGTGCTTTTCCGCTGATGGGCGACGTGCGGGATGCAAAAGTTTGCAAGAAGCTCGTCGACCAGACTGTAAAGGAGTTTGGCAAGCTGGACATTCTGGTCAACAACGCTGCATTTCAACAACACCAGGAAAGTCTTGAAGACGTGACCGAGGAACAATGGGACCGGACGTTCAAGACAAACATCTACGGTTACTTCCACATGACAAAAGCAGCGTTGCCGCACCTTGAAGAAGGATCGGCGATCGTCAACACCGGATCGATCACGGGTCTCGAGGGAAGCAAACAGTTGCTCGACTACGCGTCAACGAAAGGCGCCATTCATGCGTTCACGAAATCGCTGGCCCAGAACCTGGTCGAGCGCGGCATTCGCGTGAACTGCGTTGCGCCTGGACCAGTTTGGACACCGCTCAATCCGTCGGACAAGGAAGCGAAAGATGTAGCCGAGTTTGGCGCAGACACGCCGATGAAGCGGCCGGCTCAACCCGAAGAGATCGCGCCGGCTTATGTTTATTTCGCGTCAGAGATAGATTCCAGTTACGTCACTGGAGAGGTTTTGACGTTGCTTGGAGGCGAAACAACCGCGGCCTAGGTGCGGTTATAGGTCGCTCAACAACACAATCAGGAGGAAAAGAGATGGCAGACGATAGTGGTAGCAGCACGGCAAGCACCGGAATCATCGCAGTTCTCGTAATCTTCGTGATCCTTGTGGTAGCCGCATTGTTCGTATTTGGTGGACGCTGGTTTGGCGGCGATAAGAGGATCGACGTCAATATTGGGACACCCGCGAAATAATAGTACCTCTTTGGAGTGCGGTGGCGAGGGGCCCCCCGATGGGGGAGGCGGGGGGAAGGCACGCCCACCAACGTGTAGGCCCCAGAAAAT